>CBDVBU010000016.1:0-20505 GCA_965372295.1 uncultured Phycisphaerae bacterium | reverse complement strand
TCGATAACCGCGCCCATATAGTTCTTAAAGTCGCATATATCGCCCATCTTAATCTCGCCGATCGTGCTTAACAGCAGGTCTTTGACCTCGGGCCAGGTCGAATCGGGGATATACGCCCGCGAGGCGGCCGAGCACTTCTGTCCCTGGTACTCGAAAGCGCCACGCACCAAAGCGGTTACGAGGGCTTCGGTATCGGCGCTGGCATGTGCGAAGATGAAGTCCTTTCCGCCGGTCTCGCCGACAATTCGAGGATACGAGACGTATTTGCGAATGTCTTTACCAATGGCTAACCAGATCGTTGAAAACACATAAGTGCTTCCGGTAAAATGGATGCCGCCGAGTCTGACATCGTCCAGCGCCGGCGGGGCAACCACCGGGCCGGGACCCGGCACCATATTTATCACGCCGGGCGGCATGCCTGCTTCTTCCAGGATTTTCAAAATAAAGTATGCTGGAAGCACCGCGGCCGATGCTGGCTTCCAAACCACCGTGTTGCCCATTAATGCCGGAGCGGTCGGAAGATTGCCCGCGATTGACGCAAAGTTGAAGGGCGTTATCGCCAAAACATAGCCATCCAGAGGCCGATGCTCCATATAGTTCAATATACCGGGCGAGGACATTGGCTGGTCACCGTATACCTCCTCCATAAAGTGTGGATTGAACCGCCAGAAATCTATCAGCTCGCACGCAGCGTCGATTTCCGCCTGGTGCGGCGTCTTGCTCGTATTGAGCATGGTCGCGGCATTGACCGTCTGGCGATATTTGCCGGCCAAAAGCTCTGCCGCCTTGAGCAGCACAACCGCCCTTGATTCCCAGGGCATTTGGCCCCACTGTTTCTTGGCCTCTTGAGCGGCATCGATGGCCTTAATGGCATATTCTCCATCGGCCTGGTGATACTTGCCTAAGACCTGTTGGTGATTGTGGGGACAGCGAATATCCGCAAGATTACCATTGCGCACTTCCTCGCCGCCGATAATCATCGGAACTTCTATTTGTCCGTTCAGCATCTCCTGGAGCCTGGAGGATAATTCGTCTCGTTCAGGACTGCCCGGTGCATATTGCAGGCAAGGTTCATTGACCGGTTGGGGAATTCGGAAAATACCATTGAACATTTATGTCTCCTTAAAATTATTTCTACGAGTTCTTTCCGCAGCATTTTTTGTATTTTTTACCGCTGCCGCAGGGGCAAGGATCGTTTCGGCCGACTTTGGGCTGTTCGAGCTTGATCTGTTTGACTTTCACCTCGCCCTGTGGCGCCTGGGCGGCGGCCCGCTGGCGTTCGGCCATGGCGAACTGGCCAACCTCATCGTGGCTCGTCTGGCTTACGTTCCAGACGTTCCTGGCCCTGGCGCCGGCTTCGAGATGCACCTTGAAGATAATGTCCGTGACACGGTCCTCGATGGTTTCGAGCATCTCCTCGAACATTCGCGAACCTTCACGTTTAAATTCGGTTTTGGGGTCTTTCTCCGCCCATGATCGCATCCAAATACTGCTCTTCAGATGGTCCATTGAGTAGAGATGGTCTTTCCATGTGCTGTCGTAAACCTGAACAAGAACATATTTTTCAAGGTCGCTAAGCTCGGCGCGCAAAAATTGCGTTGCTATTTCCGATAAGCTGTCTTTGATTTCCGGGCCGTCGCCTGGCAGGTCGTCTTCTGTTAGAGAAGCCCCGAATCTTTCGTTAGCCCAGCTTACTAAATCGGCTTTATTTAAGCCGGCAATTTTATCGGAGAGCTCTCGATCCAATTCTCCATCGTTAAAGCTTTGGCTTAGTTCAAGCAATTGTTTTTGCAATATTCGAGGTTTGATGTTCTGTATTTGCTCGGCCGACAGGCCGGCGTTATATTTTTTATTGGCCCACTCGGCAAGTGACTCGAATGCATATACGTTCGCTCCCTGCGGTCCATAAACCATGTTCATTGCAAATTCGACGGGATACTCGATCTCCCGTTGTTTGTATTTGGCCGTTGTGATCTCACTGATTTTCTGACGGATTTGTTTGGCGTCCAGGTCTGCCAGTTCGCCGACCTCCAGTTTGATATCGAATTTAGCTCGTGCCCATTCGGCGAATCGGCGGAGCGAGAAATCTTCCTTTAGAAATTCGATGAGCGGAGAACAGTCTTTCTTCTCGACTTGCTCGCCGGCGGCGGAAATCAACTGCTCCTGGATATCGTCCGGTGACTGGTTCTTGATTTTGCCGGGGCTAAGATTAACTTGAAAGGCGCTCATGGCCCATTTGCACAGGCCGGTAATATCCCAGCTTCTCGCATCGTTGTAGTCCTCTAAATATTCCCCCATAGATAGCGATATATTATTGGCGGCGTCGTCTTTGGCCAGTTGTTTTATTCTTCTTTCAATTTCCTCCACTTTGTTGTCGATGATATCCGAGGGCTTCAGGTCTACGCCGAAATTCGTTCTTGACCATTCGATAATGCAATTGACGGGATAGTCGTCACGAAGTATTGTGCTGCAACTTTTTTCAATCGCCGAGTCGATCATTTCGGCGATGACATTTTTGAGCTTTTTGCCGGCTAAAATCTGACGTCTGCGCGAATAGAAGATTTTTCGCTGGTAATCCATTACCTCGTCATATTCGAGAAGGCTCTTTCGTATGTCGAAGTTTCGCTCTTCGACTTTCTTCTGTGCTTTTTCGATGCCCTTGCTTATTCGCTTGTGGTAAATTGGCTGTCCCTCTTCCCAGCCGATCCAGGAAAGCGCCTTGACTGTCCAGTCGGGAGCAAAGATGCTCATCAGGTCATCGTCGAAGCTCAGGAAGAACTGGCTGGAGCCGCCGTCACCTTGCCTGCCCGACCGGCCGCGAAGCTGATTGTCGATTCGTCTTGCCTCGTGTCGTTCGGTGCCGAGTATGTGCAATCCGCCTATTTTGGCCACGCCGGGGCCGAGCTTGATATCGGTGCCTCGACCCGCCATATTCGTGGCGATGGTGATATTGCCCCGCATTCGACCGTCCCGGCCTTTGTGCTGCTCGCCGGCTTTGGCGATGATGACGGCCTCTCTTGTGTGCTGTTTTGCGTTGAGAACCTCATGATCGAGACCATGTCTTTTTTGGAGGGCTTCTGAAAGAGCCTCACTCTTTTCGATGCTGATAGTGCCGATAAGAAGCGGTTTGCCGGCCAGGCTGACTTCGTTTATCTCTTCCACTATCGCATTAAACTTTTCTCGCATCGATTTATATATTGCATCCTCCCGGTCGTCCCTGATACAGGGCTTATTGGTCGGTATTACAATAACCTCGAGCTTGTAGATATTCATGAACTCTTCGCTCTCGGTAGCGGCGGTGCCGGTCATACCCGCTATCTGGTCGTAAAGTTTGAAGAAGTTCTGCAACGTGATAGTCGCAAGTGTCTGGCTTTCTTCCTTTACCTTTACGGCTTCCTTTGCCTCGACCGCCTGATGCAGCCCATCGGACCATTGCCGGCCGTGCATCAACCGGCCGGTAAACTCGTCGACGATAATGACCTTGCCCTCCATGACGACGTAGTCTTTTTCCCGCTCAAAGGTAACATGCGCCCGCAGGCTCTGCTCCAAAAGGTGCGGCCATTCCATATTCGAGCCGGTGAAAAACGAACCGACGCCGGCGATTTCCTGGGCGGCCCCCACACCTTCGTGCGTCAGATGTACTGCCTTCTTGTCGTATTCTACTTCGTAGTATTGTGTGGTGTTTGCAAGCTCGGTCTGGGCAATGTCGATCTGGGTCTGGCTTTTCTCTATTGCCTTTTGAGCCTTTTCGATTCTATTGCTGTTTTTGTCTTTTTTCGCTTCGGCAAGTTCGCCCTGGGCGTTGGCGATAGTACGCTCCGCTGAATCGATTTGTTTTTTTGTTCGGTCGTAACCGCTTTGAAGACTGATCAGTTTCCTTGCTACCTGGTCGCCCTTGCCGTATCTGGTGACGTCATCGAAGGCCGGGCCGGATATGATTAAGGGAGTTCTGGCCTCGTCAATCAGAATCGAGTCGACTTCGTCGATTATGGCGTATTGCAGCGGGCCCTGGACCATCTGCTCGATCGAGGTTTTCATATTATCGCGGAGATAATCGAAGCCGAACTCGTTGTTGGTGCCGTAAGTAATGTTACAACCGTATTGCGATTTTCTATCGTCGCCGGCACTATCCATATCCGCCTGGATTGCGCCTACCGTCATCCCCAGAGCCTGATAGACCGGCGCCATCCAATCGGCGTCTCTCTTGGCCAGATAATCGTTAACCGTAACGAGGTGGACCTTTCTTCCGGTCAGATGCACGAGGTACGATGCCAGGGTTGCTACTAAGGTTTTGCCTTCACCGGTAGCCATTTCGGCGATCTTACCCTCGTAGAGGACATTGCCGCCGATAAGCTGTACATCGAAATGCCGCATCTCGACATTTCGCCTTGCCGTTTCCCGGACAACTGCGAAGACCTCGGGAAGAATCTCCTCTGGTTTTGTTCCGGCTTTTATAGCGGCCTTGAACTCGGCGGTCTTTGCCTTCAGGGCCTCATCGTCGAGCTTTTTGGTCTGCTCTTCAAACTCGCTTGCCTGCTCGGCGATGACCGAATAAGCCTTGACCAGTCGCTCATTGCGAGAGCCGAAAACTTTGACAAGTGTCTTGCTTACTTTATCTAATACCATCGTGTCTTCCTGCTATCCCTGCGAAAGCAGGGATCCACAGTCGTTATGATATTGATTCCCGCTTGCGCGGGAATGACATTAAAAGTGCCGTCATTTAACTCGGGTAATGTATTCGCCGGTACGAGTATCGATGCGGATGACCTCACCGAGCTTGATAAAAGGCGGCACCTGCACGATCAGGCCGGTTTCGAGCGTTGCCGGCTTGTTTTGATTTGTTGCCGTGGCGCCCTTTATCTCCGGCGGCGTATCGGTTATCTTCAGATCCACCGTATTGGGCAGGGTCACAATCACCGGTTTGCCTTCGTATAAACTGACCTGCAATTGGCTATTCGGATTAAGATATTTCGCGCCGTCGCCGAACGCATCATCGTCGAGGGTGATCTGGTCGTAATTGGTCGTATCCATCAGGACGTGCTCGCTTCCGGAGGAATAAAGGTATTCATACGTTCTTTTGTCCAGATACGCCTCTTCGACCATTTCCTCTGCACGCAGGCGGATATTTTGGATTGTGCCATCGGCCAGGCTTTTTAGCTTTGTCTGATAAACCGCTCCACCTTTGCCCAATTTTACGTGCTGATAATCCACAATTGCGTACAATTTACCGTCAATCTTAACGGTCTGACCTTTTCGCATCTCAGATGCTCTCATTTGTTACTCCAAAAACCAAGAATCATTCATTCGTTAATTTGTAAGCTAAGAGTGGAACAGTATGACAAAATTGACTACGAATGTCAACAAATGAATGCATTTGCTTACATTGGTTACGAACCTGTTTTTTATTTTCGGCTTTTCCGCTTCTTTTTTGTCTGCTTTTTTCTGGGCTTGTTTTTCGTTCGCTGCTTTGGTTCTTTTGCCAAAAGCTCTACCGGACTGACATCAAGCTGACGGGCCGGGACGTTCACCGAGACGATACGCACTTTCATGGCCTGGCCCAAACGTATGTTGCGTCCGGAATGCTCGCCTGCGATGCACTGAGTTTTTTCGTTGTATCTCCACTGGTCGGATCCCAAAGCGGCCATCCGGATAAGTCCTTCGATGCCGAACTTCCTGCATTGTGCGAATACGCCGAAGCCCGTCAGGCCGGTCACGACACAGTCGAGTTCTTCGCCGATTTTTTTACTGAGCATTTGCAGTGTCAGTACAGTCCTCAGCTCCCTTTCGGCGTCCTCGGCCCGCTGCTCGGTAAAAGTGATATGTTTGCCGATCTCCACTAAATTTTGCTCTTGTTCCTTGGGGACCGGCTTGTTTTGCAGATAAAGTTCCAAAGTACGATGAACCACCAGGTCTGCATACCGTCGGATCGGGCTGGTAAAGTGACAATAATGTGTCGAAGCCAGCGCATAATGGCCGATATGCAGCGGGGCATACTGGGCCTTCTCGAAGCTTCGAAGCACCGCCAGGTTCACGGCGAAAGAACAGTCGGCGCCTTTTACGGTGGCCAATAAATCCTGAATGACCCTGCGGTCCGGGTTCCGCGGCAGAGTAAAACCGAATGCCTTGACGAGCCTGGTGAGATTTTTCATGCTCATAGCATCCGGCTCCGGATGAATCCGCCGCATGAAGGGCATATTGAGCCTGTCCAGGAGCGAGGCGGCGGCGTCATTGGCCTCGACCATAAACATCTCGATTATCGTGTGCGGATAGCAGTCATCAGCGGGATGGGCATCAACCACCTGGCCCGCTTTGTCAAAGACCAGCTCGGTATCAGGCATATCCAGGTGGATCATTCCGTTTTTTCTTCGCCGTTGCTCAATTGCCCGGCTGAGTGCTTCCATTTCTTTTAGAAGCTCAATTACTTCGGGCCTGGTGTCTTTCGTGTGTCCTTTTAAAATCCTGTCGGCTTGCAGATAGGTCAAACGCTGCTTAGAGCATATAACAGAGTTGGCGAAACTGCGAGACAAAATATTGCCCTGCCGGTCGTAAGTTATATACGCGCTTTTAGCGAAGCGTTTCTGGTCGGGCTGGAGGCTGCAAATGCCGTTACTCAAAATCTCCGGCAGCATGGGAATTGTTTTGCCGGGCAGATAGGCGCTGTTTCCACGGGCCTTTGCTTCTGCATCCAGCGGCGAATCCTGCGTTACGAAGTGACTGACATCGGCGATGTGAACACCCAGTACCCGGTTGCCGTGTGAATCTTTCTCGATGCTTATCGCATCGTCGAAATCTTTCGCATCGGGCGGGTCGATTGTAATGATGACTTTATCTGTGATGTCCTGCCGGTTGCCTCGTTTTTCGGGATTGAAGTCGGCAGCGGCCCGGCGTGTTTGCTCGATACAGCCGGCATCGAATTCTCCCGGCAGGTGGTACTGATAAATTATCGATTTAATCTCGGTATCGTAACGTCCCGCTTTGCCGAGCACCTCGACGATAACGCCGCGGGCCAGGTATTTCTCCGTCGGATAGGAAAGTATCTCTACGACGACTTTGTCTTTTTCCCTGGCCCCTTTTGCGCCGACGTCGTCGACGGAAATAGGATCGAAAAAACTCTTCCCATCCGGCTGAACAAGCCATGTTTCCGGATGTTTTACCAGGGTCCCGACGAATTTGTTTTGTGCTCGTTCGAGCACTTCGATAATTTCACCGCTGTACCGCATTTCTCCGCCGCGTTTGCCTTGCCTTTTGACCTTGGCGATGACAATATCACCGGTCATTGCGTCAGCTTTAGCGGTTGGCGGTATGAATAAATCGCCGTGGGAGTTGGGTTCGAGAGGCACGATAAAGCCGAATCCTCTCGGATTTGCTCTGAACGTACCTACCATTTGACCCGCCAAAGAAGGCAGGCTCACCAGATTCCGCGCACCGATCACCACATGCCCGGCGTGACGGAGTTGGTCAAAAGCATCTTTGAACTCTGGATAGTCATCTGAGCTGACATCCAATGCTTTGACTAATTGTGCCAGCTTGAGCGGTTCGTAATCGGTGTGCTTCAACAGCTTGATTATTCGGTTTTTGTAAATTTCAGGCATATTTTGTGAAGCTTATCCGCCGAACAAATGCGGACATGTCCGCTTCGTACCTTCCTTGGCGCTTGACACTTAGCGCTTCACGAAATCAGAGATGGTTAGCCCTTTTTTGCTTTCAGGCTGTTAAGTTGCCTGGCAAGGCGTGATTTCTTTCGGGCGGCGGTTTTCTTGTGCATTGTGCTCGTCGAGGCTGTTTTGTCCAGCTTCTTTGTAACGAGTCTGAGCTGTTCGCTTGTCGCCTCGACGTTGCCGTTTTCCAGGGCCGTTTCAAAATGCTTAATTTGCGTCTTGACCTGGCTTTTGCGTGCGCGATTAATCGTTCTGTGTTTCGTGTTCTGTCTTGCTCTTTTTTTAGACTGTAACGATTGTGCCACTGTAATCTCCTAAAAACTTCTGTAACTTCTTATTTTATCAATCAAAAAAATACTGTGATATTAATTTCTCCCTTTACCTCGCTTTGTTCTTGGCTTCAAACCACAGGTAAAGATGGTAAAGTGGATTCACGAAAGTATATTCACCACGAACTTCGGCATCATCAACAAGACCAAGCTTCTTTATTCTATTCAAGAAATTGTCTAAATTCTTCTTCTCTTTTTCACCTACAGCTTTCAAAAGCTCCTGGCGTCTAAAAGTTGCCCCTAACGGCAACTTTTTTCCCATTTCCCATAGAATTGAAGAATAAGTCTCACTTCTAAGTACTTTGGATATCTTAGTATCTATGTACTTTCTACCGACAATTCGTGCTGCTTCCATTATTCCCTGTTTTGCGTCGGTCTCGCTGATGTGATTGTCTGTGTCCTGCCAAAAAACAGCGTCGCCGACGTCGTGAAGGAGCATAGGGTAGCCACCCGATAGTTCTACCATTAGAGATAACGCTTTCTCGGCAACAGTGATATTCTGTTTTTTGAACATCTCTTGAAAGAAATCTTGAGATTCATCTTCGCTCATTAACGACAATTCTACAATGTCGAAAATCCTTGCGATCGAAGGCTGGTGTTTTATCAGTTCATCCCTTCTTTCCGGCAGTCCCACAAGGACGAGCAGAAGCGGCAGAGGCTTTCTTGATGTTGCTAATCCGTCAACAAAACTCTTTAGATATTGAGAGAACTGAGGAACATCAGTGATGCCGTTCATATCATCGAGTATAAGAACTAAACCCTTCTTGTTGCTGGTCAGGCTTTGTTCATATACCTGTCGCAAGACCGGCAGAAAATTGTCAACCAGTGTTCGGAGTTGGCTTTTGTCCTTTGTGAATTCAAGTCCTACGCCGAAAAGCGTCACTCCTTTTATGTAGGTGCTGAATCCTTCCTTCAATTTGTCAAGCAGCGATTTATCTGTACAGTCTTGTAAGAGTCTTTGGAAAATGATACCCATCATTTCCTCCAGACTTCTGACACCACCCAGATAACAGTGGCTGCCGATCAGACTATATTCCTTCTCCGCAAGGTGTCGGAGGAACAGCGCTAACGAACTCTTGCCAATTCCCCGCGGTCCTGTAACAAAAACATTCTCGTTTCTGCCTGAGACGGTTTGTTTGATAGCCCTTTCTAATCTCTGTAGCTCCTTGGTTCGAGCGACGAAGTATTCGGGCTGCACCGGCCTGCCGGGCGAAAAGGGACTCTCTTTTGTAATAATCTCTGCCATTTTCAATTCTTATTTTGGCTTCTTCTTAGTTTATCTACCCGCCGGCTGACGTCTTTGTATGCGAAGTCACTCTGGGCTATCTTACGATATATCTCCAGCGCCTTATCCGTATCACCCTGCTGTTCGTGAGCGCGTGCCAAATTATACCGCAATTCTTTGCCAATTGCATCATTTTTTATCTCATGGGAATCTATCGCCTGGGAGAAAACATCGATTGCATCGGCAAGCCAGCCCTTCATGGAAAAGCAGCAGCCGATTTTATTTAACGCTGCAATCTTCCGTCTCGGGTCTTTCTGCGCTTCCTGGAACAGGGGTATCGCTTCGTTGTATTGTTCATTCCTGAGAAGACGAAGAGCGTATTCATATTTTACTCCAAGGTCAGTCGGATAGTTCTGCACGCAAAGACCGTAATGTTCCAATTCAGTGCTGGTTAATTGTGCCGATAGTTGTTCGAGCGAGGTCTTGGACTCCACATCGTCGGGATTAGCCTCAAGAGCGTTTTTTGCCTCTCTTATCCTTCTCTTGAGCTGTTTAATGCTTAGCAGGCCCGCCCGCCGCTTGAAACTAAAATCGCTTCTGGCTTTATAGGTATTTTCCAGCAGCGATATAGCGTCATTTTCGGCCTGGTCGGTTTCCAGTCCCGAAAGGGCATCGGCCAATTCGAATATATTCGCCGGAAGATCTGAATTTTGAGCTATTTTTTTTCTCGCATCTTCAACTGCTTTGGCGCGGTAATCCTCGGTTTTGACCACGCCGGCTTGGGCTTGGAGTTTCTCCTGGCCCTCACGGTCCTTGATAGATTTCCTGAAATCGCCCTCGCCGTCATAGTTGCCCCTGGCCATCGTCAGCTCGGCCGAGAGGTTCTTGAACTCATCCGACAATTCCCCGTCATCAGGTCGAAGTCTGGCAGCCCGCTGGATCGCAGCGATTGCCTTGTCGAATTGGCCGAGGGCACTATATGAATCTTTTAGCAGGATATATGTTTGCGCAGATGGATTCCTGGATGCGTTGGCGGTCTGAAATATCAAATTGGCAATCCAGCCTGCTGTTTTGTTATAGCCGCCTGCGATCGCAGCCTTAAGCATCGTCTCGGCATAAGGCAAATGGTCGTGGTCCTTCGTGAAAAGGTATTCGGCATTGAGCATCTGCTCCAGCGGCGTTTTGCCGTGAAGACGCTTGACTCGCTCCATCATAGTAGGCTTTTTGCTGCCGGATGCCTGCCGTTGCAGAGCCAATTCGGCCAGCGGCAGATGCCCCTCTGTAAGCGCATCAGGGGTGTAACGTAGCCCCTGGAGGTACATATCGATAGCATAATCGAAGTTTTTCGTCTCGGCTACCTTTCCGGCTTTATCAAAAAAAGCTTTGGCTTTAGCGGCTGCCTGACTATCTTCTTCTGGCATAAGTTCTTATCAATTCAGGTTTTCATATATAATTCGACCGGCTTATGGTAGTCTTCGGCTAAAATTTGTCAACAAATAAATACTTGTATAAAAAGTAAAGCTGTGCTATATAAATCCTAAGCGTATGATTTTGCGTTGGGAACCCAAAAAACAACTTGAATAGAGGCCGATTACGGAGAAACAAAGATGATAAATGCTCTTGAACAGTATGATCCGCAGATTTGTGAGCTTATACGGCAGGAAGCGGCGCGCCAGAGCGGCTCAATCCGCCTGATTCCCTCGGAAAACTATGTATCAAAAGCAGTTATGCTTGCCAGTGGAAGCTGCCTGACCAACAAATACGCCGAGGGTTACCCCGGCAGACGATACTACGAAGGCCAGCAGGTGACCGATCTGATCGAAAGAACGGCTCAGGAACGGGCGAAGAAATTATTCAAGGCCGACCACGCAAACGTTCAACCCTATTCCGGCTCGGTTGCGAACCTGGCGGCCTATGCAGCTCTGATAAATCCCGGTGAAACAATTATGGGAATGTCTCTTTCTCACGGCGGGCATCTGACGCACGGTTGGAAGGTCTCGCTGACCAGCAAGTTCTACAATTCCGTGCCGTACCCCGTAAATCCCAATACCGGCATGCTGGATTTCGACAAGATCGAAGAGCTTGCGATGAAACACCGTCCGAAAATAATCATCTCCGGCGCCACCGCGTATCCGAGGGAAATCGACTTTGAAATCTTCGGCCAAATTGCCAAAAAAGTCGATGCATACATGGTCAGCGATATTGCCCATATCGCGGGTCTTGTCGTTGCCGGCATCCACAAAAGTCCGGTTCCCTACGCCGATGTTGTCTCAACTACGACACATAAAACGCTGCGTGGCCCTCGCGGCGGTATGCTGCTGTGTAAGGAAGAACACGCAAAAAAGGTGGACAAGGCAGTTTTTCCCGGCCTGCAGGGCGGGCCGCACGTGCACACAATGACCGCCATCGCCGTGGCAATGGCAGAGGCCGATACGACGGAGTTCGTTGCTTACGCAAAGCAGATAGTCGAAAACGCAAAAGCCCTGGCGGAAAAGCTGCTGGAATATGGTTTCGATCTCGTAACCGGCGGGACGGACAATCATCTTATCTTAATCGATTTGAGAAGTAAAAACATACCCGGCAAGAAACTGGCAAAGGCCCTGGACAGGGCCCGAATTGTCACGAATTATAACACAATACCCGGCGACCCGGCGCCTCCGATGAATCCGAACGGATTGCGTATAGGCACGCCGGCTATTACCACACGCGGTTTTAAACAAGGGCAAGCGAAGCAAATTGCCGATTTCATAAAGACAGTCGCTGAAAATATCGACAATGAATCGGTCATCGAGCAGGTCGGAAAAGAAGTCCTGCTGCTGTGCTCGCACTTCCCTGTGCCGGAGCATTTCATTATACCGAATAAAAATAGCAAATAGCGTATAGGAATTAACAAAGCCGCGACAGTAATGGGGCGGCCATAAAACGAAAGATACGAATCATGCTGAAAGAATTATTTCGAAAGCAGGCGGAACTAAATAAGCGGAACGGCTTCAATCCCGATGCACTTCGAGCGGACTTTGACCCGCAGACAGCCGGAATCTGGCTGAATAATTACATCGCGGCCATGAGTAATGAATTGGAGGAGCTGCGCGACTGTACCTTCTGGAAGCACTGGTGCAAGGAAGCCAAAGAAGGCAAACGATACATGCTGAACGATCTACAGAATGCGAGAGTCGAAGTCATCGATATGCTGTTCTTCTGGATGAGCCTGGCGCAATGCGTCGGCCTGGACGCCGACGACGTCGTCCGATTATATGAGCAGAAGCTGAAAGTCAACCACACCCGACAGGACCGGAACTACTCAATGGCGGCAAAGACCGAAGACGATAATAAAAATATAATTTAGTCATTGGTAAATAGTTGTTTATAGGACAGATGATTTGTAACAAAATATTTTAGTGGAAAGGAAAAAAATGAAACGACTAATTATAGTCACGATCGGAGCAATGTTAATTAGCACGCAGGTTTTGGCTTTTGATCTTATGGGCCCAACAACATCCAGGCTGAAAGACAGCGGCAAATCCAGTGTCGGCGTAGAATATTTCTGGAGCAGTATGGAAATCGATGCTGACGGTATTTCCGCTCTTGACCTGACCTCCGACACGATAGATGATTTCGAGATAGATAAGATTACTGCAAATCTGGCTTTGGGTATGGGGCGAGGTTCTGAGATATTTTTTCGTATCGGAGTAGCCGACGCGAGCCCGGACAATAACAACGATTGGGGTAATATTCCCGACCATATAGGAAGTAGCGACGAAATTCTTGTTCTTGGCGGCGGGGCTAAATGGACACTTTATGAAGATGCGAACTTCGGATGGGGTTTACTGACCCAGGTGAGCTGGTCTGAATATGATTTTGACGGAAAAAGTTATTCCGTCGGTGCTCACAACGTAACGTTATCTACGGAGTTTGAGATTGTTGAAGTTCAGATAGCTACAGGGCCTACTTTAAAACTCAATGAGGATATAACAATTTTTGGCGGTCCTTTTCTGTATTTTCTCAACGGGGATGCGGATTTTGACGGTACCATAGATGGCTCACCGGCAATAATCAGTGCCGACCTTGACCAGGAGTCGCTATTAGGAGGCTATATAGGCGCAGAACTCGAGTTGGGCCAAAAAGTAAATCTTTCTTTCGAAGTACAAACCACGAGCGGTAGCTACGGTATGGGCGGCCAACTCATTTGGAAGTTCTAAGCTTCGTGAGTGAAAAATCAGGGCCTCTGGAGCTAAGATAGCCTGGTCGTACAGTTTACCCCTTCGGCACCCTCAGAACAGGTCCTGAGCGTGGCCGAAGAGGTCCTCGCAATCACAGAGGATTATTTTCAGGTCGTTGCTGCGCGATTCAATGAATCGCGCAGCAATCTCAAATGTTTCTTTGGGACTTTTTCAACAGCCCCGGGATTCCTTTTGTCTTTCGGCACTAATTCGATTTCGAGGTTACGGATTCTACTCGGGCATACCGGTGACTTTAATGTTGTCAATCGCCCACCACCAGTCATTGCCGGCCTCATACAAACCGAACGTCAAAACCACGCTTGTCGCCCACGGGGGATTGTCCAATTCGACGGTGATGGTCTCGTTGGTGGAGTTGTCGTCCTTGAAGTTCGGACTACTTGAATCAGACTCCCACAGGAGCACCTCGAGAGGCTCCCCACCGTTGTAGGAGGCGGTTATGTTGGCCGTCTGGTGATAGTTGTCATCGAACTCCGGACGCCAGCTCGAATCGAACGTGAGCTGAACCGTACCAGCCTCACAACCGGAGATATCAATCGCGGGAGTACTGAGGAAGGTCTTATACCAGCCCTCTGATGCCGAGTCTGGATGTTCCGCGTCATCCCACTCATCCGGGTCGGCCACAGCAACGGTACCCTGTCCCAACGTGTATTCCGAACGCCTTTGATCGCCGGCTACACTGGTCCACCAGTCCTTGTTAGTGAAGGCCCAGCCGGCCCATTCGGTCATACCATCAGTGGCCAGATCGCCGATACCGGGAACACCGCTCTCGTCGATAATCCATCCTTCCGGCGGTATGTCCGTCCAGACATCTTCAGTGCCCGCGGACTCCTCCAAGCTCGTACCCAGGACCATACTCTCGAAATCCTCGTCAAGCAACAGGATTGGCCCGACAGGGGCCGCGGCGGCAGCCAATCGAATATCATCAAAGTACATCTTACCTGAACCACCGGCCTGCGGATTGTTCTTATCGCCGAAACCAACAGCAATCGTATTGACATTGGTAAGATCCACATTCTGGTCGGCAAACGCCTGCAGATCGATATTCCACGCCGTCCAAATAGATATCTGTGAAGCGTTTAGATCATCATGATTAACCACAGCACTGCCGTTAAGAGCAACATACATCTGCTCGGCGGCGTTACTCGAATTACCCATGAAGTAAAGCGTCAATGTGTTAACATCGTTCACTGTCCAGTCGCTCGGATACGTACCACCCAAAGTCAGTTCCGCCTCTGAATAGTTAAAATAGCCTTCCTTATTGTTGTCGTACCAGATCGGCATTGACTGACTGCCGCCATGGACAATTGTTTCCTCGGTATAGGAAGCAGTGGTTTCATCGCCGACAGCCGCCCCGGTACCGTTACCGGAGAAGGCCGGTTCGTCGCCATGCGCGGCAAAGCCAAGGCCGTCTTTCCATGCCCACCATATCTCATTGTTACCAACGTCATAGTCCTCAAAATCATCCACGGCAAGGAAATCGGCTGTCGTAAAGCTCCAGACAAGTCCCTTGACAGTATTATCCGCATAGACTGCATCTACACGCCAGTAGTACGCAGTATCCCAGGCAAGTGTGCCGGGATCCAAAGTCTCGTCACCGAGAGCTTTGTTGCCTTTATACTCAGGCGAGTCTGCCGTGGCATTTTTAACTGCGTCTTTATCAGTACCCAGATATACGTCGTGCGAAGCGGCATTATCTGCCGGCGTCCAACTCAGAATCTGAGTCTGCTTGACATCCACGGCCGCGTTTGCCGGCTGGGGATTCCCGACGGCGCCCGGAGTCGTAAAGCTCCAGACATCGCCTTTATACGTGTTGACGACATCAACAAACTCATCGACCCGCCAATAATAGACCTTCTCTAATTCGAGCGGGCCGGGGCTATAGGTTGTAGTGCTCTGTGCGAGTCCTCCTGTTGCATTTTCTACCTCGTCGAAATCGTTGCCCAAATACACCGTGTGCAATTTAGCGCCGAAACCCGGCTCCCAGCTAAAGGTTACATTCGGATCTACGAACTCGGTGCCATCAGCCGGTTCGGGATTAGTTGCCTTATTAGATGGAATCTCAAAACTCCAAATAGTGCCTTGTTGTACTGTGCCGTCGGTCTGTACCTCATCAATCCGCCAGTAGTAGGTCGTGCCCGGCACAAGACCGTCCGGATAAGGGTATCCGGGAAAGCCGGCAACGAAAAACAACAAAGTCTGGTTACCGCGGGACGTATCGCCGGCGCCATCTTTCACGTCGTCAAGATTGTCACCGAAGTACACATCGTACGAGGCCGCATTTTGTCCTCCTGTCCAGCCAAGGCTCGCCCATGTATCCTCGACCAAGGCTCCGTCAGCCGGAGTCGGCTTCGATGCGCCTGACCAAGCACTGCTGGCCATACTCAGAACCAGAACAAAAGATAAAAAGGTCAATTTTCTACACATAATAAATTCTCCTTTCAAAAAAATGTTAAATACAAACAATCGACAACAATTGTTGGCTTTATTACATCTTGTCTATTAGGTGGTCATTAGACGGAAGTTAAAAACAAATTAAATTTCTGATTTATATCTGCCGTGGACAATTCTTGCAAATTTGATATTACCTCCTTCCGAAACAAGCAATTAATCAAAAGGTAAAATCTTATCTCCAAAGCATACAACTCTGGTGGTCGTATCTGTACTCTGTTGCCCTGTGCCACCGGAAAGCCAAAACTCCACAGATACCTACTTATTCGGCTTCATGCAGGGCAAACACTTCTCTATGATACTCTTCATTAATCCTAAATATACCAAATTATCCATCTTCTCGTCAAGAGAAATATTTATTCAGACGTCAGGAATTTTTGAGGACCTTTTCGGGCGGAGATTCCATTCAAACAAGGTACGCTCCTTTCTTAACGGTGATATATGGATTTTTAGTTTAATTTTTATAAATCCTTATTACACAGGGAGGTGCGTCATGTTGAAATGTTCAACCTTAATGGAATGATTGATGGGATTAACTCAGGCAATAGATGTTTGTTTTAGCTTCGAATGGACTTGCTATGACTAATGTAACGAGAAATAGCTGATATTTGAATTATAAATTTACAACCTGACTATCTTTTGCGTAAGTGTTGTCATAGTAAGTACTTACCAAGCATATCATTCTCTGTAAGTCCTGTGATGGACGCCATACGACGGAATTCCCAGGACAGCATGACAATTCAAAACCCAGTCAAGTTGAATATATACTGTTAAATTCCAGTCGAATTACCACCGACAACTTGGGAAATCCGGGATTGATTAGGCTGTTGATACTTCGTCGGAAGGGTATTTGCTATTCGCTATTATCGAGGATTGTCATAAATGCTTCCTGCGGTATCTGGACGTTACCAACGCTTTTCATGCGTCTCTTGCCTTCTTTTTGTTTCTTGAGCAGCTTCATCTTACGCGTTACATCTCCGCCGTACAGCTTCTGCGTTACGTCTTTGCGAAAGCCTTTGATGGTTTCTCTTGCGATGATCTTGCCGCCTATGGCGACCTGTAGTGGAATTTCAAACTGGTGCCGGGGAATCGCTCTTCGAAGCCTTATGATCAGCTTGCGGCCTCGAGTCTCTGCTTTGCTGCGATGCACTATCAAACTCAACGCATCGACCGCAACCGTATTTACAAGAATGTCAATCTTGACAAGGTCGCTTGCCTCGAAACCTGTAAACTCATAATCCATCGTTGCATACCCCCGGCTGAGGCCTTTAAGAAGATCGTAAAAATCATATACGATCTCGGCAAGAGGGGCTTTATATTCGAGCATTACTCTTGTAGTGCTTAGATAATCGGTCTTTATGAGCTTGCATCGCCTGGACTCCGTGAGTTTCATAACTGCACCGATTGTTTCGGTACCGGTTATGATTTCAAGGCGAACGAAAGGTTCACGAAGTTCTTCAATGTGATTCGGAGAAGGCAACTGGCTGGGCGATTCTATCCTTTTGACTTTATCATCCTTTGTCAGGATCTCATAACTGACAGTAGGAGCGGTCTGAATAACTTCTATATCGTTCTCACGTTCCAATCGTTCCTGGACTATCTCCATGTGCAGCAGACCGAGAAAACCGCACCGGAAACCAAATCCGAGCGCAGGTGAATTCTGAGGAGTGAATGAGAAACTTGCGTCATTAAGAGTAAGCTTGTCGAAGGCGTCCCTGAGCCTTGAATAGTCCGTATTAGTGCCGGGATAAAAATCTGAAAATACCATTTGCATCGGTTTTTTGTAGCCGGGCAAAGGTTGCGAAGCAGGTTCGGCCTGATCCGTGATCGTGTCACCTATAGTGACATCGGCCAACTCGCGAATATTTGCGATAACATAACCGACATCTCCCGTGCAGAGCTTGTCAACGGCAGTCATCTCAGGGGTAAATTTCCCCAGCTCGGTAATCGTATAAGTTCTGCCGCTTCGCATAAAGCTGACCTTTTGCTTCATATTCAAGGAGCCGGCGAAAACCCTGACGTAACATATCACGCCCTTGTACTGGTCGCAGTGACTATCGAAGATTAACGCCGCAGCAGGTTCGTCGCTTTTATCCTGAGGCGCTGGAAGGAGTGTCACTATTGCCTCAAGAAGCTCATCGATTCCCAATCCGCTTTTTGCGCTTATTTTGAAAGACTCGTTGGCGCGGATCCCGATGATATGATCGATTTCTTCGGCCACCCGGTCGGGATCTGCCGCGGGCAAGTCAACCTTGTTGATTACACTTAAAAGTTCGACATTATTTTCAATCGCCAGGTAAGCGTTCGCCACGGTCTGTGCCTCGACACCCTGGCTGGCGTCGACTACGAGCAGTGCACCCTCACAAGCGGCCAGTGCCCGGGAAACCTCATAATGAAAATCGACATGTCCCGGGGTATCGATCAGGTTCAGCATATATGTTTTGCCCTGGTGCTGGTAATTCATCGTTACCGCCGATGCCTTGATGGTTATTCCTCGTTCGCGCTCGAGATCCATGTTGTCAAGAAACTGATCGACCTTCTGGCGGTCGGATATTGTGCCGGTAAGCTCGAGCATACGATCTGCCAGGGTGCTTTTGCCGTGATCGATATGTGCTATAATCGAAAAATTTCGTATATGTTCCGTACTCATCTCGAAAGTTTTAAACGTTAACTCCTTGATCAATCCGGGTAAACTCGAGACTGTTGCCAATTATACGGGGATTAAAAATCAAATTGAAAAACGGGCTCCGTTTTAAGTGGAGCCCGTTAGATTTTCCGGTACTTTGCTTCGGATTAGCCGGGGATGACGTTCGTCGCGCAAGGGCCTTTTTTGCCCTGTCCGATCTCGAACTCCACTTTCTGGCCTTCATCAAGACTGGCGTAGCCGTCCATCTTGACTTCCGAATGATGAACGAATAAATCCTCGCCGGCGTCGTCGGGAGTGATAAATCCAAAACCTTTGCTTCCGTTAAACCATTTTACTGTACCTGTACTCACTACTATACTCCTTTGGCCTTCTAACGGCCATAAATTTTGTCTCTCGGTTTTTTAGGGAGAATATTCTTGAGAGACGTGAGAATATACTACACTGGATGCTATTATACTTCGAGAACCAATCGTAGTTCAATAAAAATAAAAAATAATTTGAAAGTGGAGTTGTGGAGTGGGTACACGGCGGATCGAATGTCAAAGCGAAACGGGCTCCGCTTTGAGTGGAGCCCGTTGGTTTTTCGGCGTGCTGCTTTGGATTAGCCAGGGATGACGTTCGTCGCACAAGGGCCTTTCTTGCCCTCTCCGATCTCGAAATCCACCTTCTGGCCTTCGTCAAGAGTGGCGTAACCTTCAGTCTTGATTTCCGAGTGATGAACGAATAAATCCTCGCCGCCATCGTCTGGAGTGATAAATCCGAAGCCTTTTTTCCCGTTAAACCATTTTACTATACCTGTACTCACTTCTGTGCTCCTTTGGCCTTTTAACGGCCATATATATTTTGTCTCTCGGTTCTTTTTTTATGGAGAATATTCTTGAGAGACGTAAGAATATACTTCATGAGCGATAATTCTACTATAATAACCAGTTCGTCTTCAATAAAAAATAAAAAATATTATTTTTAACCGAAACAATAATGTTGGACGTCCTGGCGGGCTAAAATCCCACGGGAACCTGTTAATTATTGCATAGAACAGCATTTCCGATAAATCGGGTTTTCGAAAATATCTTGATCTCGGGCCACAAAAAGTATATAAAATACTTGGACGATCTCCTTAAAACTTGTCCCCGGTGCCATTATGAGAAAACGAATCGGATTTACTCTAATAGAGCTTCTGGTGGTTATCGCAATTATTGCGTTATTAATGGCAATTTTAATCCCAACTTTGAACAGGGCGCGAGAACAAGGCAAAAGGGCGGTTTGTCTCCATAATCTTAAAGGCCTCGTTTTGGCCTGGCTGATGTATGCCGACGATAATGACGGCCGTCTGGTCCGGGGCCAGGCCGGCGATAACGGATGGGTAAAGTTGCTGGGGACCCTGCCCAATGAGAGACCTGTCGAAGAACAGCTCGAAGCCATACGAAACGGCCTCTTGTTCGAATATGCCAAGATGACCAGGCTGTATCGCTGTCCGGTTGCCGAGCGAGATGAAATGCGGACTTACAGTATCGTCCATTCAATGAACGGAGTCGAATTCACCGGAAGCGGCGAAGTATATACGAAACTGTCGGAGATAACCAGGCCCGGCGAAAGAATGGTTTTTCTCGATGATTACGGCGAAGACTGGGATGCGTGCTGGGCCGTCTGGTACACGCAGCCGACATGGTGGAATCCGATCCCCATGCGTCACCACAAGGGCACGACGCTGGCGTTTGCCGAGGGGCATTGTGAATCGTGGGGCTGGAGGGACCAGCGAACTATAGATTACGGTAATGAGCCTTGGGCAATCTCAGAAGCTGGTACAGGAATAGATAAAAATCAGCCGGACAACGTCGATCTCATGAAATTGCAAAAAGCGGCCTGGGGGTCCTTGGGATACGAACCGTAAGGGGCACGAAAATTTAGAGCCTATCCGAATAACAGTTCGCTATCGCCTGTCATGCTGAACGAAGTG
>CBDVBU010000015.1:0-20565 GCA_965372295.1 uncultured Phycisphaerae bacterium | reverse complement strand
AGAGTGCCAATACTCTGACTCCTGCCCTAAGAAATGGCAGTCGATGGGGGTGCTCTGGGAGTAATTGAATAGGCCCACTCATCGCAGTGTACAACCGCTAAATAGGGCAAGAATTGTGGAGCGAAAAGACGCTCAGCGATGAGCAACACCGGTGCGTAACTCACGCCGGTGGAATTATGACCGGCCAAAAATGCGCAAGCCGGGCATGAATCGTTAGAAGATACGCCGTTGGTTGCGCCCAAATGCAGAGCACCAAACACACAATCTTCAGTGTGGAATAGATCAACTGACGTGGCTACAGCCAGATATACGGCAAAAATCGCAAACGCTGTTGTTCTATGCAACCTCACATTTTTTTCCGATGAACCGGACATCTTTTCTCATTCGCCTTGTGGACAGTGCTATCACATATCTATTCCGTGAATAATCAATGCTAACGCTTAAAAACTGCGCGTCAAGCGAATTTCGCTCAAAAAAAGACGCGGTAATAAAATAAAAGGGGGGCATCCACTTGACGCAAGTAGGTACCCCCCTTTTAAAGTTTAAGCGTATCGCTATCGCTCCAATATGTCCCGAACGTCAGATGCGTGCATACCTGCCGCGCGCGCGATATCGCGTAGCAGCATTTCTGGCCGGGCCTGTATGTCTTTGTTCCGAAGCTTCTCGATCGTCTCATTAACGTCCAGCTCGATCCGATCACAGTACTGCTGCAATGTCAGTTGACCCAGACCGTAATGAGCGCGATAACCTCCGCCAGCTCTGCCCGAGAAACTCTGTCCAACCGCGATGGCATAGAGTTTCCTCGGGCTTAAGTTGTTTTCTTCGGCCAACTGGCCTACAGTTACGTGAGTGGATTCAACCTCAATGCCTCCAGCCCGGAGGTTAGTCACCATAGTCTCCGCGTCGATGTCTTTGACCTTGTCAGCTATCTCAGCCAGTGTCATCGCTTCGGCATGCGGTATGGGTGCTTGTTGGCCGGGCACCTCCCAGCTATTCTTAATGAGTTCATTCCAAACCAAAAGAGAAGAAAATGGGGCGACGTCAGCTAACGTGCCCGCGAAGACTATGCCGCAGATGATCAGCGAGAATAGCCATTCGCGTCTCAAAGCATAAGTTCGGCGAACTCTATCTCGAAAGTAGTTTAACAACGGCTTCCAATTCAGATAGATATGAAACGCCGCCATCACCATAAATATGAGACTGAACCAGATATGCAGGCCGCCCCACTGGTCTTTTGTTAGGCCCAGCATCCTCCACTCTACCCAATGTGCGACGCGTCCCTTCGGCGTAATGAAAAGCACTATTCCAGTGATGGACATCACAAAAAATGACAATCCGGTGGCGACCGATACGAATCCTCGCCAGTTAAACCTTTGTTTCGCTTCTCTATCCATTTTCTTCCTTCTCAATCTACTCAGAATATTCACTTTCGTCTTCAAGCTCAGTACGTTTTTGGTCTCTTAATAAATACCGAGAGAACCGCCTTCTGTCAACAACTGGCCCACACCAGTTAACCTGAGAGAAAACCGGTATTGTGCGACAAATATCCCGCCCAGTTCCGGCAGCTACCAATTGCACTGACACCGGCCATCTTGCGGATTATTACACTTGAGCCATTCATCGGCAAACACAACCAGATCAAGGAGGTTAACGTAGCAATCTCGATTCAGGTCAGAGTCAATGCCGAAGCCGCTTTGCCACATGCCGTGACAAGTCGAAGGTCTGTATCCGAGGTCTATAAAGGCCGAGAAGTCACAGTCCGGGTTGTTTGGATCATTGCACTTGTTGAGATCTTCTGTGAACCTCACGTAGTCTAAGAAGTCGATGCGGCAATCCCTATGGAGGTCGGGCCGCAGATTCCACCCGTAGTAAGTTACGTCTTCACAAGTATTTGGCTCAATCACAACCACTGAAGCAAAGGAATCAAAGAAAAGCCCTGTATCCGGAGCGGCCGTCTCGCGATACACTCTGATGTAGTGGACGTCCTCTTCGAAAAGGCCGTCAAAGTTGAAGCCGGCGTCATACAGCATTCCGGGTGTGCCCGGCACACCGCCATCGCGACCGGCTATTTCGCCTATTTTGGCAAAGTCATTGCCGTCAACGCTCGCCCATATCGATGCTCTGGCTTTGTAACCACAGTGAAGGCGAATGACCAAATCGTCTGCATCTTCATAATCTTGCAGGCCGATATCAAACCATACAATTATCTCCTGATCTTTGTTCAAGGCCCCCCCGCCTTTCCATCCCGCCGTATAGTCGTAATCAATCGTCTCCCGGCCATACTCATCCGTACTCCAGGCATCCATATCTCCGTTTTGGTCGCAGTCATTGGGCCCAAGGACCCACCATGCTGTATTGGGATCCATAAAGACACCACCGGTACACCCCGGTTTGCCGAACCTTTGAATTCTTGGCGTGTAGCTCACAACTCTGTCGGCCCAGTTCTGCCCCTTTATATAAGCACCGGCCGTCGGATCAACGACAGCAACCAGTATACATGTACATAATAGAACACCGCTCGCCCATTTTACCCTGAACACCCTCAAATTCTCATTTTGATTGTAGCCTTTCATTTCTTCTCGCTCCAAAAATAAGTATAACACTCCTCTCGACCCATAGGTACGTCCTTCTCTACCATGGCCCCTGTATGGCCGTCCAGAAATAACAAATTTATGCTGCCTCTGTGTCGATATTCGAAGTTAACCGCCGGGCAGGCTTCATACAACACGACGGCACGTGCCGAGTAGTAGCCATTGCCATCACACAATGCAAGCGTGTCGAATGGCCTACGGAACTCACTCACACGTCTGCGATTTCCCAGGATGCCGCCCCTGTTGGACAAACGCCATGTTCCATTCATCATGTAGCTTAACGCGTACGGGCGCTGCTCTGGAGGAAACACCGGCGACTCGTCCCGTGTCATTGTAGGCTCCCTGTGTGACGGGCACGTGAGAACCGTTCGATCTGCAGGCGGTCCGAGAATATTGCCGCCGGCATCTCGCTGGGGCTTCACATCCATCCTCGCGAGGAAGCCCCCGTTTAGGTACCAGTTGTCCTGGGAAGTCTCGTCGGATTTGTCGCGCGGTTCGGCAGGGGGAAGCCACTGGTCGTTATCGTCGATATAGCTTACAAGCGCCAAGCCCAGATTGCGAAGGTTTGCCGCACATGCCACACGCCGCCCCTGCGCCCGGGCCAAATTGAGGCTCGGGAGCAGAATGGCCATGAGTAGCGCGATAATACTTATCACCACCAAGAGTTCTATAAGCGTGAACGCCTTTTTTCCATCACACATGGCTGCTCCTAACAACCAATTGCATTAGTTCTTCATTCACTGTGGCAGAGAGCCGATTTTCCGCCTTACCACCCGTCAGCCATAGTATTTCATGGCCTCCCAGTTTCGGATTATTGTTCTTTCTCGACGCTAAATAACGAATCTGGCGTCTCTAAAACTTGGGATTGCAGTGCAATCAGAAACTCTTACTTCTGCCTTAAGAAATGTTTGTCGATGGGGGTGCTCTGGGGGCAATTGAATAGGCCCACTCATTACAGCGTATAACTGCTAAAGGGGGCAAGGATTGTGTGGCGAAAAGACGCTCAACGCTGAGCAACGCCGGTGCGTAACTCACGCCGGTGGAATTATGACCGGCCAAAAATGCGCAAGCCGGGCATGAATCGTTAGAAGATATGCTGTTGGTTGCGCCCGAATGCAGAGCACCAAACACACAATCTTCAGTGTGGAATAGATCAACTAACGTGGCTACAGCCAGATATACGGCAAAAATCACAAACGCTGTTGTTCTACGCAACCTCGCCTTTTTTTCCGATGAACTGGACATTTCTTCTCATTTGCCTTGTAGGCAGTGCTATCACATACCTATTCCGTAAATAATCAATGCTAACACTTCAAAAACTGCGTGTCAAGCGAATTCCGCTCAAAAAAAGACGCGGTAATAAAATAAAACTCAAGGGTCAAGGAAAAGATCATGGAGAGTCTCTATTATGTATATAGCTAATGAATTGCTGTTAATCCCGATTACTGTGGGGATTTTTTGTGGAATCTTTCTTGAATTGATAGCACAAATCTGGTAATTCTATGCACTTCCACTGTTTTTAGGTCCGCTTTTAAGGTTTTTTATTATGGATGCGAAAATTAGCGCGTTGGCATTGACGGCAGCTTCCCTTGGCTTTCTCCATACGATAATAGGGCCTGACCACTATCTGCCGTTCGTTATGATGTCCTGGGCGAGGCAGTGGTCGTGGGTGAAAACAACGGTGATAACCGTCCTGTGCGGACTTGGCCACATCGCAAGCTCAGTGGTGCTGGGACTGATAGGTGTATGGTTGGGGCTGGTGCTCAAGAAGCTAACAATTGTGGAATCGTTTCGCGGATCCATCGCGGCGTGGTTACTGATCGGATTCGGGCTTGTGTATTTCGTATGGGGACTTCGCCGGGCGTACCGGAACCGGCCGCACGAGCACAAGCATTTTCACGATAGTGATTTACGCCACACGCACGAGCATAGCCACGATCAGCAGCACGCCCACGTTCATAATGACCGCAGCCGGGTGAGCATTGCACCCTAGGTGCTGTTTGTGGTTTTCGTTTTTGGGCCGTGTGAGGTCTTGATTCCCACGCTGATGTATCCTGCCGCCACGAGCGGCTGGACCGGCGTGATAGTAGTAACGAGCGTGTTCGGAGCAACAACAATTGCAACCATGGTCGGTGTGGTCCTTCTTGTCCGCGCAGGAGTGAATTTCGTCCGGCTTAGCATCATGGAGCGGTTCGCCCACGCAATAGCGGGCGCGACGATATGCCTTTGCGGCCTAGCGATACAATTCGGTCTGTAAGTTGGTAATCTGTAGATCTTTTCGGAGCTGTAAAAAAGTCGAATTTCCAACTTTTCTCACCAGGCAAACTTGCTTTATAAGCTAAAACCAATATTTCGCAAATTTTTTAGGGTAATTACAAAAAAAGCGCTTGACAAAATAAACTCTGTATTATAGAGTACTCTGTAGTACAGATATAAATCGTTATTGTTTTGTCAGGAGTTTAGTCATGAACGTATCTCAGGAAGAAGCCCGGGAATCACTATCCACAGTCCGGGATGTTACAACCCAAACCCACAAGGCCATCACCTCGGCCTATGCGAATTCTTCACTTATAATGTGGGGTGTTCTATGGGTAATCGCATTTACAACCACACATTATTACCTCGCTTATGCTTTTCATATATTCATGGCTATGGCGGCAGTCGGCGGCGTAGGCACTGCTGTAATCTTTAGGGTATTTCACTCAAAGGCCCCTATAAAAGACACATCATCTCAAAAGCTGGGTTGGCGTATCACTGCATTATGGATATTATTATGTATCTACATCACTATTTGGCTTTTCTTATTAGCACCCTTTTCAGGTATCCAGTGTAACGCATTCATTTGCACAGCATCTATGTTTGCATATATCGTAATGGGACTCTGGTTTGATAGTCGTTTTATGATTGTGCTCGGGCTTTCATTAACGGCCGTGACATTAGTGGGTTTTTATCTTTTGAGAGACTACTATTGCCTTTGGATGGCTTTTGTGGGTGGCGGAACACTTTTCGGCACCGGCCTGTTTATAAGATTGCGATGGAGGTAAAAATGGCACAGCTTGACAATATAATTCACCAGACGGTTCGGTTGCAAATCATGTCGTCGCTGGTTAGCCTCGATCAGAACGAGCATGTCAACTTTACTTACCTGCGGAAGCTTCTAAAACTGACTGACGGCAACCTCGGCGCGCACCTGAGTAAGCTCGAACAAGCAGGCTACGTAAAGATCGACAAGACCTTTGTCGCTCGCAAACCGCAGACTTTTATAAGCGCCACGGGAAAAGGCCGGGACGCTTTTGACGGACACGTTGCAGCCCTTAAAGAAATCATTCATGGCGAGAAAGGATAAAAGCATAATGGACGAGAACAGACTCCAAAGCAACAAATTGGAACGAATAACGCGAAGATGGTGGTTCTTTCTATTATTTATATTATTACAGTTTGTTACTCCGCCGTACGCATCAAAAGGTTACAAATGGGAGGAATGGGGCAATGTGATTATGCATTCATTGCGTAACGCCGTTGTCTATTCATATCCCGGGATATTTCCTGTCTTCAAAATAATTCCTATTGTATTAATCATTTTGATTGTTATTTTCCGAAATAGATTCAGCCGCTTGTTTGGCATCTATGTTACTTTTTCCTATGTGCTCTTCGCCTTTGGCCAAAATATAGCTGTAACAGAAAAATATGGGTTGGCAATCTGCACCGTCAATCTAATAATGTTCCCTGTAGTTGCTGGTTTCTGGGCCTGGGAAACAATCGTCCTGCAAAACGATTTCAGTCCGGCAAAGTTACCTATCTGGAGATACTGGGTTGTTCCTCTGGCATTACTGGCATTTTTGGCCCCTGGGAAACCACGTGCCGGTATGCACGGCTTTAGTCCGGCTTACCTGTTCACAAACGGAGCAGGGGTGGCCTTTTGTATGATGACGCCGGTTTACGTGGGGCTGCTCACTTTATACTGGCCAAAAGTCAATATAGCAACGCTTAGGGTAACGAGTCTTGTCGGTCTGATTATCGGCTTATACAATATGGGCACCAATTTTCTCATCAGTCCCGGAACACAATGGTGGAACGGCATCCTTCACATTCCCTTATTAAGTATTTCTTTGTACGGTCTGGTATTATCTCTTAAGAAACAATCACGAATAACACAAATTGATCAAATGAAAGAACGATGAGCAGGTTAAAGTCCCCGTGACAAGAATCCGTGCAACCGACTAATGTTCCCCTCATCTTCTTCTGCATTACCCTCGGCCTCGTTTTGGGCCGGGGGGGATGGGGCCAAAGTCATGGGGTCCACCGGTATCGCGGGCATCCTGCCCACGTTACGAGGGCGGGACGCCCTCGACACGAGCGGCGGTGATTTCAATAGGGCCGCCCTTGATGAGCAGGGCTTTTCCATGAATCAGGGCGTCGGCAATCTTTTTATGCGCCGATTCGAGGATCCTGCCGAGAGTCTGGCGGGAAATATTCATTTTTTCCGCAGCATCGGCCTGGTAGAGTCCCTCCAGATCCGTCAGGCGAATCGCTTCAAACTCATCGACAGTCAACGTAACCTCTTCCAGAACCGAAAGGGGAATACCTCTCGGTTTGTAATAGTTCGCCTGCGGCAACCGGGCGACGCGCCTGCAATGTCTGGGTCTCGGCATAACACTGTTCTTCTGTAACGGTCTAATGATCGCAGATGTTCTGCCCACATTGTAACCGACCGGCCAGGTATTGGAGGACAAGCTCTTGAGGTTCACTCTCCGGCGCACCGACTGCAACCTCAATATTGTTCTGTGTGAACAGTTGCTGCGCCCGTTGCCCCATTCCGCCGGCAATGATGAGCCGAACATTCAATCCGGCAAGCCATTGCGGCAGAACGCCCGGCTCATGCGCCGGAGGTGTAACCAACTCCTGGTTCCTGATCTGCTTGCTGTCATTGTCAACGTCGAAAATCGCGAACTGCTCACAGTGACCGAAGTGTAACGACAATGTGTCACCTGTTATTGGAATTGCTATTTTCATTTTACTTTTTGTCTCCTTATCGGTTTTGTTCCGGTTTTGCGAGGTGCCGCATCGCGCGGCCTCGGCGTTAGTTTGTCCGCCGGGATCAAGTAACAGTTCAAAGGAGGAACCGATAGCTTGGGCGGCAGGACTTTGTAGATTAAAAGCAACGAACGGTTCGCCCGAATCACAGGCGCGAGCCAGTGCGGGATCTATCGGGATCCTACCCAGGAATGGCACCTTGAAATCTCCGGCCATTTCTTCACCGCCGTCGCCTGCGAAGACATCTATTCTCTGACCGCAGTGAGGACAGGCGAATCCGCTCATATTTTCAATCACTCCCAGGACAGGCAGATTTAACTGTTTGCAAAATGTGATGCACTTTTTCACGTCGACCACAGCGAGTTGCTGGGGGGTCGTAACGATAACAGCTCCATCGGCTTTGCCAAGGAGCTGCACGACCGAGAGCGGCTCATCGCCGGTGCCGGGGGGACAATCAACCACCAGATAGTCAAGATCGCCCCAGCAAACGTCCGTCACAAATTGCTTGATGACGTTATGCTTCATGGGACCGCGCCAAATAACTGCATCGCTTTGGTTTTGCAGCAGGAATCCGATGCTCATTACTTTCAGTGTGTCACTGTATAGAACCGGTTCGATCTTGTCGTCTTTAGCCTTAACGTGTTCATGTTCGAGATTCAAAAGTTTAGGGACGCTCGGCCCATGGATGTCAACATCCAGCAGTCCAACCTTTTTACCCTGCATCGAAAGCCAAACCGCCAGATTGACAGCAATACTGCTTTTCCCGACGCCGCCTTTGCCGCTCAAAACAAGAAGCTTATGTTTGATATTCTCCATTATTGAACTCCTCTCGTATCTGCCGTTTCTTCCAATTCGCCCAAGACCGACTCCCACAGGGATACTACCTGCTTTTTTATATCGCCATTTGAGTGCTCGACAATGCTCTTAGCAGCAATCTGGGCCTTTGTCACTGCCGGATCGTAGGCAATTTCACCGACGACTTTCAGATTCCTCTCGAGCGCCATGTTTTTTATCTCCTCTGCAACTTTCGAATTTATATCACATTTGTTGATGCAAATCACGGTTGTGATATTGAAATGCTCCGTTAACTCCGTCACCCTGTCGAGATCGTGCCGGCCCGAGAGTGTCGGCTCGGTTACGACCAATACCAAATTCGCCCCGGCGATAGATGCGATCACCGGACAGCCGATGCCAGGTGAGCCATCTACGATAATCAGATCATTATTCCCTTTGGCGGCGATTTGTTTTGCTTCTTTACGTATCAGGCTAACCATCTTACCGCTGTTCTCCTGGGCTATCCCCAGTCTGGCATGAACCATGGCCCCGAATCTTGTCTCCGACACAAACCATTGGCCGTTGACAGCATCCTCGAACTTGATCGCGTCGACCGGACAGAAGTAAACGCAGACGCCGCATCCTTCGCACGAGACCGAATCAATCGTATAAGTTTTTTCGACTACATCGTTCCCGGGGCCGTTAAACAATATGGCGTCAAAATTGCAAACCTCCTGACACCGGCCGCAGCCGATACATTTTTGCGCAACAATGGACGCCAGTTTACCGCCGCTAAAATCATGCGTTTGTTTTATATCCGGATCTAACAGCAGATGCAAATCCGCCGCATCAACGTCGCAGTCGGCCAGGACCGGATTATGCGCAAGGGCTGCAAACGATGCAACGATGCTCGTCTTGCCTGTGCCGCCTTTGCCGCTTATAACAACCAGTTCTCTCATAGTATCCTCTCAGTAGCACAATCCTCGGTCACATTTTGCGTGACGCATCCTGCGCAGCTAACACAATCGGGTAAACAGTTGGAGCACTTGTTAAGCAGGGGTGAGTGGCCATTTGTAAGGTCTCCAGCTCGGCAAACGACATCCTTTTTTGTATTGCGACCCCTATAAGATTGATTACCTCCCCGCAAGAGATCCCTCCCGCCACTTGTCCTCCCAATATAATACCTGAGTATTTGGAGAAAATCAGCTTGATTTTGACTTTGTTAGCCCCAGGTAATGTCGCCGGATGCTTGTCTACTCCATTAGCTGTGCCTGTCACGATTTCAAAACCCTCATCTCGGGCCCTGTTCTCCGTAAGCCCTGCCGAACCCAATACCTTACCGTCAATGTAAGTCGAGTAGATCGCGATGGTCCCCTTATTCTCTCGCACCACCTTTAATTGATAGAGATTGGCGCCTGCAATTCTCGCTTCCGCAGTGGACGTGGAAGCCAGCATGACAGGTGCGTCTTTATGAGTGTAGAAATCTCTTTTGCCGGCACAATCACCTACGGCAAAAATGTCGGGATCGCTCGTACGCATATATTCGTCCACCCATATTCCTTTACCTTTACCTAAATCTAATCCCGCTTCAGTTGCCAGTTTCACATCCGGAACCCCCCCAACGCCCAGAATAATGCTGTCCACCGGTATCTGTCTGCCGTCTGAAAGCCGAACTCCTTCTACTTTCTTGTGCCCTAAGATCTCTTCAACGCTGATGCCGGTTAGCAAGTTAACACCCCTTGATTCTAATGTTTGTTCGGCAACTGAAGAAAATTCTGCGTCGAAGGAATTCGCAAGAAGATTGGGGAGAGCTTCCACTAAGTAGGTATTCAAACCGCCTATCTTGGATACCTCATCTGCAAACTCCACCCCTATAAAACCACCCCCAATGATTAAAACGTTTTTGGTCTTTTTGATTTCTTCTATGGAACTCTTGAGATAGGCCATATCCTTGTAGATTGGATAAACACCTTTTTTGTCGATACCTGGAATCGCAGGTATGATAGGTAAGGAACCGGTCGCAAGAATCAACTTTTCGTAGCCGTATCTATTGTTTTTTTTGGTCACCACCACTTTTGCCTGCCGATCTACGCTTATGGCTTCATCCACGATCACATCGATATTGTTTTTTGTTAAAGCGGTATCGCCGGCTCTGTTGTCATCGGGACTCTTCAAACTTGCAAACATATATGGAATTCCACAGGGGATGACCCCTTCTCCAACGTCTTTCATCAGGGAGATTTTTTTTGTGGAGTAATATTTTCTTGCCGTAACTGCACTTACTATTCCCGCCGGGCCTCCGCCTATAGCCAAAATATCTACTTTTATTTCCATAAGATAATTCTCCTTTAAAATGTAATAATCTTATCAGTTTCTTTTATCCATTGTGCCATATCGGTCTTCAGCCGCTGTCTATATCGGTCTTCATAGCAGTTATTTTATCCATAGTAAGACCAGCCACTTTTTGTTGCTTCTTAAAATATCGAACCATTCGTTCTAGGAACACCTGCTGCTCTTGGGGTGTTTTAAAATGTTTCAAAAGACCCTTGGTTTTTTCTACGTTTGCCTCAACTTCCTGAGGAATCCTTTCACTATCGTGTCGAACAGCTTCCTCGGGACATACTTCGTGACATTGACCGCACCTGATACATTCGTCTTCGTTGATGGTTGCTTTCTGGTCATCTTTCAATGTAATCGCTTCTACCGGACACTCATCAACACATACGCCACAACCCACACACATGTCCTCATTTATCCAGGGCATATCCTTTATCTCCTTTTTTATTTGTACAAAATTAAAACTCAACCATTATGACTTTTTCTTATAGATATGAATTCTTACTGCGAAACCCCGTTACCCAAAGGATTTGTTTATGTTCGATTAGTTTAGCTTGGATATCTTTGAAACCGGCTTTACGGAGAGAACTTGTTAATTCCCTGCTGGTATAATAGTCCTCATTCCATAGCTTTTGAGCCAACGAGTTGCGAGGGAATTCAACAACGAGTACTTTGCCACCTGGTCGCAAAACGCGATGGGCCTCTTGCAAAATCGCCTGAGAATCTTTCATCTCATGCAAAGCCCAAAATATTATCGCTGCGTCTATCGTTTCGTTTCGAATAAAAGTAAGCCGAGTTGCATCTTTACGAATACAGCGAATACGCTTGGTATTTTTGGTGATATTTCGGCTATTGGGAAAACTATTGGCAGAAATATCCACTCCTGTAACTTTTTGACCATAGGTCTCGGACAAGTACTGGACAAGCTCACACGCGCCACAACCCAAATCAAGCACACGATAAGCTAAACGCAACTCTCGGCCGACACGTTGATACAAACGTGGTTTAATCTTGTCGTAAAAGTTATCAGACAGCTTCGCAGGACTCATTGGCAACACCTAAAACGAAATAACCTTATCAGCTTCTTTGACCCATTGTGCTAACTCGGTCATTTTGGCTTCCTGAGCGCCATCGAAGTAAGGTTCTCCTTTATGTATTCCACAGCGTACCTTGCAGGTGCCACATACTTTGACCGGAACATTTTTGCTGATCAGTTCCTTTAGCATCTTTCCTAAATCAAAATAGCCTTCAGAGGGCTTGGTTACATCACGAGCCAAATCGACTGAATCGTTCATCAAAAATATGTTTACCTTTAAACCGGTGTTAAGCAGTTGCTCTGCCAGCCGAAGGCCGTTCCAGGTTATATCCGTGCCGTCGTAAGGGTTTCTGTTAAATAGAAGAAGAATCTTCATTTTGATTTCCCTTTATAATGTAAAGGCTCGCCAGATTAGAATCCCGGCTTTGGAATATTTCCGTTCCCTTGATTCCTAAAAAGTATTCTGTTTTAACGGAAAAATACTTTGCAACTGCTCCTTCAATTTCCCTTAAATTTATATGCTTAATTTTATTTATATAAGAATCCGGATTTTGGGTTTTTTCTTTGAAAAACTCAGACTCCGGATTTAACAACATAATCAAGAGTTTACCACCCGGCCTAAGAACACGAGCACTTTGTTTAATGGCTTCTTTATATTTTTCAATAAACTGAATAGAGGCCACATAAATAACCGCATCAAAAGACGATTCTGTAAAATCCATATTTTCCATTGAGCCTTTTACGGTTCTTATGCTGTCCGGCGCTTGGTTCAAAGCCTCTTTGGAAATATCCAGGCCGGTAACGTTAAAACCATGCTCACTTAAACCTGCCTCTATGATCGCGGGTCCGCAGCCAACGCTCAGGATGTCCTTAGCGCCTGCCAATTCCCGCAGAATATAGCCCAGCTCAACTCTAAAAACCTCCTCCCAAAATTCTGTTTTGCAGGATTGTAGATACTTATCCATAACAGCCAACCACAGTGTCCAGCCCCGGCTCGACCGGAGATTTCAAAGTTTAGAAGAATTTCTCTCTCCACCACAGAAAATGTCCCCAGAGATTATCAAGGTTATACCGATCGTCCTCCGGGACACCGTGCCAGGATTGGATTTCGTCCAACAACATAACGCAAGGTTCGTCCTTAACCAGGAATTCGTATGCGCATTTGACCAGTAGAAATCTTTTATGCGCATCTTTGTCGCCCGGATTATGGTCGGGATGATACTTTACAGATGCTCGTCTGTACGCTTTTTTCAACGCTTCATCGCTTTCACCTTCGGAGACGCCAAGGATTTTGCACGCCGCGCGCCGAACTTCTAAATCACTAATCACCCGTTTTGCGGACTCGTATTCGTAGCTATTCATCAAGTCTCGCCTTCGCTCTATCTAAATATTCATAAACTCCTGAAAAGTGACCTTTATATTCAGGCAATTCATCAACCATCATTTTTCCGGATGAATAAGCCTCGGCGATGCGTCTGTCATCTCGTAGCTTCAAAACGATTTCTATGTTTTCAGCTTCGCAATACTTCTCCACCTCATCGTTACCGATACCGTGACGGTTAATAACGATGGCAAAGGGCAAACTCATTTCGCGAACCAACCCTACGGCCAACTTTAAATCATTTAAGCCAAACGGAGTCGGCTCGGTAACAAGCAGAACAAAATCCGTGTCTTTGACCGCCTCAACTACCGGACAGGATGTTCCCGGTGGCACATCGACAATTGCCAGACAATCCTGCTTTATATACTTCTTCACTTCTTTTATCAATGACGGCGTTCGTACATGACCGATACGCAACCTGCCGCTAACAAAATCGACGTCGCCTGCTTTACCGAACTCTATTTCTCCGATCTTGAGCGGTTTTATTGTGATGGCATCGGCCGGACAAACACGCCGGCAGCCGCCACAGGAATGACAAAGCTGCTCGAAGGTCAATACATGTTCTTTAATGCAGACAATAGCGCTGTATTGACAGATTTCCCCGCATTTACCACACGCGGTACATTTATCCAAATCGACCTGCGGTACATCTACGGTAACCTCCCGGCTGCCGGTTATTTGCGGCTTTAAGAAAATATGCCCGTTCGGCTCCTCAACATCACAGTCAAGGTACTGAACCTTTTGACCCGAACCGCAGACTACCTGGGCAAGATTTGCTGCGATTGTCGTCTTGCCTGTTCCACCTTTGCCACTGGCGATAGCCACAATAAAATCATCCGGCATTTTACTTGTCCATACCAAAATGAGATTTGACGCTTGGCCCGTCCGCAACAGTTAACCCGCCGCTTTTCAAAAGCTCAACGGCTTCGGCGACCGTTCCTGTCACGCCGGTATATAGCTTTACACCAGCCGCAATTAAAGTACGCTCGGCATTCGGCCCGCAATTACCGGTCAGTACAGCTTCGGCCCCGGCATCGATTACGACTTTGGCTGAACCAACGCCGGCCCCACCGGAAGCAGCAACATTTCCATTTTCAATTGCAGCAAAGTCCATAGTTTCAGTGTCAACAACAATGAAAAAAGCTGCTCTTCCAAATCGCTGGTCAACATTAGACCCCAAAGTTTCTCCGGTTGATGTAATTGCAATTTTCATAATTTATCCTTTCTAAGACAGTGGACATGTGCCGGTAGGGCAGGAACCGCTGCTCTGTGATGTTGAACTACTGCTGTGCCCTGTAGCAAAACTTGACAATAATTTTTGCAAATCGGAACTGCGGCAGCGTTCGCAAGTATGTTTGCGCTTACTGCTTCCCTTTTCCAAAAACTCCATCGTGTGTCCACATTTCCTGCACCTGTATTCAAATATAGGCATTCTTAGTGCTCCTTTCAAATCAAAAACTACTCTCTTGTAATTCCCCGCCCGGCCGTGCTCGGTTTTCTCCCGGCATCAGGGCCTATTTTCTTCACAAGAGTTTCAGATCTTAACTGAAGACCACATTTATATATATTATGAGCATATGCTCATAATTGTTCAAGAAAAATTCCGAAAAAATAAAATAATTTGCCCTTCGCTGGCTTGTTCTGGAGACACAGCCTTATAAATATAGAAAAAACGCGTGCAATCGATGCAATCTCGGATAGAATTGCCGAGTCGGCAGTATTTTGCCATAGATAGCTGTTCGGATTAAAAACTAAAAGCTTATTATCTCTGCTGCCGCCGACGCAGGTGAGAAACCTGGACGCAACTGACAGGAAATGGAGAATGGTATGAAGGACGAAATGACTATGGAGACGATTTTAGAGACAAACATAGGCAACAGGCCGCCGAGTCGAGGCAAGGTTCGCGACATTTATGATCTGGGCGACAAGCTGCTCATCGTGGCGACCGACAGGCTCAGTGCTTTCGATGTCGTGATGACGAACGGGATACCTTATAAAGGAATCGTACTGACGCGGATTTCTCGTTTCTGGTTTGATTTTCTCAGCGACAGCATAGAGCATCATCTGATCAGCGACAACGTGGCTAATTTCCCGGAGCCGTTCTGCAACCACGCCAGGCAGTTGGCCGGGCGGAGTATGTTGGTAAAGAAAGTCGAAGTTCTGCCGGTCGAGTGTGTAGTGCGGGGATACCTGGCAGGCTCAGGCTGGAAAGAGTATCAGCAAAGCGGCACGGTTTGCGGGCAGAAGCTGCCGGCCGGTCTGAAGCAGTGCGAAAAGCTGCCGGAACTGATATTCACGCCGGCGACCAAGGCCGAGCTGGGAGAGCACGATGAGAACATCAGCTTCGAACGGTGTGTTGAAATTATCGGCCGGGACGCAGCGGATTATGTCCGCAGCAAGAGCACGGAGATTTTCGAGAAAGCCAGCAAATACGCCGTGGGCAAGGGGATAATTCTTGCCGACACCAAGTTCGAATGGGGCCTTGTCGATGGTAAGATTATTTTGATTGACGAGGTTTTGACGCCGGACTCCTCGCGGTTCTGGCCTGCGGATAAATACCAAGCCGGCAGGGACCAGGAGAGTTTCGACAAGCAGTTCGTCCGCAACTACCTCGAGAGTATCAACTTCGACAAATCGGGTCCCGGCGTCGAACTGCCCGAAGATATCACGGCAAAGACCAGCGACAAATACATCGAGGGCTACGAACGCCTGACCGGCATGAAATTCCAAAAATAGCCTCAGTGACATCTTAGAAACGACTCGATAGTCAGAAAACAATTCCTGCATAGCCGACCGCTTCGGCGCTGGTAGTGCCCATCTTTTGGAGCATGATTTCATTACTGGTGGTGTGTCCCAGCAACAGGCCCCGCTTGCAGCCGAGCTTTTTTGCTGCCGCGACCGTTGCCGCCGCTGCGCCGGGACCGCAGGCGCTGCCGTCCTTTACCGCACTTGCGAGCAATTCCTCCGGCTTGAGTTTCAAAGTCAAATCGATGAATTTTTTATCGTTAACCTTCTTTGCCCACGCCAAAGCGTTCTTTCCGGTTCCCATCGGGGCAAAACCGTAACGCGGCCCGTAGTGGGTCAAATCGGTCGAGCCTATGCAGACGATTTTCTTACCCTCCTGCTGACCGATGATCTCGCCAACATGAGTGCCCAGCGCGACAGCTTGCTCCGTCGGCGGGACCAGAATGGGCACTATCTTGGCGCCGGCAAATAAATCCTGTATAAACGGGACTTGCACCTCGATACTGTGTTCGCACAGGTGAGCGCTTGGGTCACTGACGGCCTGGCCGGTACTTAAAATGGCATCGGCCAATTCCTCGTCAATCACAATCTCGCCGAGCGGCGTAGTCCAAAGGCCCTTGTCGCTAACAGCCGGCGAGGTCCCAAAATAACCGTGGGCAGCGCCGAATATGACGAAGGTATTGACCTTTTCGTGCTGCTGTTTGATCGCAGAGAAGACCAACGCCGCCAAGGTTCCGCTGAATGTCCAGCCGGCGTGCGGAACAATGCCCGCTACTATCGTCTCCGGCAAAGGCTCGCTTAGATTTACTGCTTCAAGGCACTCGTGAATTGCGCTGGCGCAGGAATCGTGCTGGCCGGGATAAAATTGACCTGCAACAGTCGGTTTTCTCGCTTGCATTTTCGGCTCTCCTTAAAGCTATTTTTTGATTGCCGATTGCCGATTGCCGAATTAAAATCGTAAATCGTAAACCTGTGCCCGCGAAAGCGGGTATCGCAAATGCCAAATAACATTGTAACCTTTTAATAAGAGAAAACAATATGGTATCTGAAAAAGCAACTCCCGTCGCAGTGGTAATGGGCTCGGACAGCGATATGAAGGTCATGAAAAGCTGCATCGAGCAACTCGGCGATTTCGGCATCGAGCCGGTCGTGCGGATTATTTCGGCCCACCGGACACCTGAGATTGCCGCTGATTTCGCACAAAACGCCGCTGGAAACGGAATAAAGGTCATAATCGCCGCCGCAGGTATGGCCGCTCACTTGGCCGGCGCCATGGCGGCCAAGGTAACCCTGCCGGTCATAGGCGTACCGCTCGACTCGGGCGCGGGTCTGGGCGGGATGGATGCCCTGCTGAGCACCGTCCAGATGCCGCCCGGCGTGCCGGTAGCAACCATGGCTGTCGGAAAGGCCGGCGCCAAAAACGCCGCCATTTTCGCCGTACAGATTTTGGCCCTTGCTGATGCAAACTTCCGCGAAAAACTGGCCGCCTTCAAGCAGGACCAGAAGCAAAAGGTGATCAATAAAGACGCCGCCCTGCAGTAACCCCGGCAAGGATCGAACCTTGAAATTGGCTTTGTTTGGCTTTGAATTGGCTTTGTTTTTTCGCCGTCTCAAAGCATTAAATTCTCCATAATCACCTTTTATATAGAGACTTACGCCCATTTTACCCATTCACAAATTGGCTTTGTTTTTTCAAACAGGGTTAAAGATGCAAAGGCACAGAGAGTCAAAGGCACTGAGGAAAATAACCTGTAAAAAGAGCAGCGATTCAGAGCAAATTGTAATAACTTTGTGCCTATGTGCCTATGCCACTTTGTACCTATCTTAAATATTTCCATTTCTTCATTCACCATTCAAATAACGACATACCACATACTATACGTATGTTAACTGTATATTATATCATATAACATATTAAATATCAAATGAATTTCAAAAAAATCTCCGTGAGATGCAACCCGGAATCCGTGATCTTATCGACTGGCTACGAAATCAACTGGTAGGGTGCGATAAATCGCACCAATTTAATCTCCCTCTTTAACCTAACGATGAAAGCACGGATGTTTCCACTGATGAGCATTGCAAAACATCTACCGGCGGTTGAATGTCACGAAGGCAAAGAAATATATCCCTAAATATCATCGAAGAATTTCATCTGGTACAATTTGCTTCTATCACCGATTGCTTTGCCCTGCAAAGGCCTTAAATCAACAACTGCACCAAATTCACTGAATACATCGAGAAATGTTTCAATATTTTTATTCCAGTAAATCATTGCACATGACATCGGTGCTCCCTTTCCCTCGTCTTTGCCATCAACAAGAAATCGGAGTCGTGTATCGTAAAGGAAACAGACGGCCGTCGCTCGACCCCAAACGTATTCCTTCCAATGACGCGTATTGGTGGCAACGGGGACAAGCGCAAGGACTTCTGCTCCATAATGTTTGTGTGCGTCTGCGCACTTGTATAGCCAGTGCTTGATCGTCGTCCGCCGTTCCTTGTCCGCTCCGTATGGGGGATTAATATAGATTGTAGGGAAGTCCCACGACTCCCTGAGCCCGTCATGCTCTGGCAGGCTGTATTCCATATCGGCTGCGACGATAGACCATTCGTTTGAGCACGGATCAAGGGCTATTCTGCCGCCGAAGACTCTCTTGACAGCGTCAACGTACTTCTGGGGCGTACACCAGTCTACACTCTGTGAGTTGACCGTTCTACCTGCCGTCACGACAGAATCTCCTTCCAGTTCTTTGCGCACAATAAATCGAGTTCTCGTTTGAGTTCAGCAATGGACCGCCCGGCTGGTGAGATCACATTGAACCACGTATCGATTTCAGGCAAATTGTCGGAAAAGTATTCTTGGAGTGCAAGATCCGCAGCAAGTGCAATCCTGACCTTCGTAAATCTATTGGTGCCTTTCTTGCCTGTGTAGCTCTTGACAAAGGCGTCTCTTATCGGCTTGTACTGTTTCAGTGGTTTGACAATCAAGGACTCAACGAATGCGGACAGGCCAGCGTCCGTGAGGAAGAGGAGCCAGTCGTATGACTGCGCTAAGACCTTGAGTTCTTTGTTGTGGTCATCAGAGGTAAACCAGTTTCCGTGGTTGCTGACCACACCAATAGTAAGGGTGAAATCTCGGAGTAAGGATGCGTCATCCGATGCGATGACAACTCGAAGGAACTGTTCATAAGGTTCGTACCGGAGTTCTCCACTGTCAAGGTGGAGTACTCCGTAAATGGAGCCATCAGACATCCTGATCTTCTGCAATGACGACACTATGCGGGCAACATACGCCCCCTGTTTGGCTTTCTCTATTGTCTGTGGACCTTTCTTGACGCCTTCCTCAACGCCAACCCGTTTGCATTCGATAACAGCGAAGGGGTGAGGGGTGAGTTGGTGCACAGAGACTCGGTGGGCAGTATTCGTCGCCTTTCCAAGGTAGGCCATGATAATTCGTGTATCATCTTCGTATAGTACACACGCGTTACGAAGGATTTGATCAGAAGTTAATAGCTGTGTTGTTTTCGAGTCGCTCACCGTCCAGTCGGCAACAGACATAAGCTTGGCAAGCTTCCTAGATGTCAAGGGAAGTTGAGATTTGGGAATTTGAAGGGAAGTAAGTTCATACGATGGATGTAGACTAAACTCGACGTTGTGTGTTATTTCTGGATTCGCATACTCTGGGAGACGCCTCTCAATTGCTGTGTGCTTCTCATATCCCCAACTTTTGATGATGTAGAATGTGATGATCTCGACCAGCGTGCCCAGCGCGCGGCCAGCAGCCTTCTTTGCGTCTTTGGCATAATGAAATACGTCTTGGGTTAGTGCACGCTGAAGAGCGTCAACAGAGTCGTATGGCATCGAGTTCTATCCTTTCTCTTCTGAACCAACACAATAACACACCACTTTTTGTTAGCAGTGTAGCCTATCGGAAATAGAATGTCAACATAGAAACAGTGTACCGCTGGGATGTCCATGGAACATCGTATCTCCCTTCGTAGTATACGATGTATGGCTTGGGATCAGTACCAAGCATTCAGATGAAATTGGAAAGTATAAAAGACGGGATAGCAGGATAACAGGAGGCGGGAAATAAGGAAATCAGGAGAGCCTCTGTTCGAATCCGTTTTTATCCATGTAATTAGTTTCTGAATGAACCGGTTTATGGTAAGATGGGGGATCGAAACTTGCGAAACAGGAAAGGAACACGATATGGGCACAAAAAAACAGAATAAACGGTTTATAAGTGTTTTGGTTTTAGTCGTGCTGGTTTTGGGCGCTGTTGGTCGGGCCAAGGCGGGGGTTGAATTTCCCGGGCCGGCGCCGGGCGGCGGGCAATGCAGGATGGACGAGGGCCGGCTGGTTTTGGAGAACGCCGTGCTTGCCTGCAGATGGGATATCTCCGGAGGACGGTTAAAACCCGGCCGGCTGGTCGATAAACTCGCCGGGGTAACGATTGATGCTGGACAGGCCGAATGCTTCCTACTGGTTCTGGATGGCGGGCGGGTTTTGAGAGCTTCCGAGCTTAGAATCTTCGGCATACTGCAGATAAGGAAAATCAAGGCAAATCCAAAGTCGTGCCGATTAGCTGAAAGGCTTGCCGGCAAAGAAATCTCCGCTACGCTTAGCTCGTCCGACGGCAATCTCCAAGTCCGGTGGCGAGCGAT
>CBDVBU010000014.1:0-21193 GCA_965372295.1 uncultured Phycisphaerae bacterium | reverse complement strand
TCGCTGATCTCATTACGCCACAGATCAAGGTCCGTGAGATTACTGAGCCCTGAGAGAGAAGCGATGTCACTGATCTGATTGATGCGCAGGCCCAGTTCACCGAGATTTGAAAGCCCGGAGAGGGCTGAGATATCGCTGATTGCGTTGTCGTCCAGTTCCAACTCGCGCAGTTCAGTAAGGTTCGAAACAGCGGAGATGTCGCTGATCTGGTTATTATGCAGCCAAAGCTTCTTCAGCTTTGTCAGCCCTGACAGCGCCGAGATATCGCTGATCTGGTTGTTGTTTAGCCCAAGGGATCTCAGCGTAATGAGGCCCGATAGCGCCGAGATATCGCCGACTTGGTTGTTGTATAGCCAGAGCATCTTCAGGTTCGCCAACCCTGAGAGCGGACTCAGATCACTTATCTGGTTACCGTGAAGGGCCAGCTTGACAAGGTTCGTCAAATCTGCCAAAGCGCTAATGTCCGCAATCTGATTCCTCTCCAGTCTCAAATCATCCAAATCCGTCAAACCTGCCAAAGGACTGAGGTCGCTGATTTGATTGTCCATTGCCTGGAGCCATGTAAGATTCGTGGCATATTCCAAACCTGTTACATCTTTTATCCCCTGGCTATCTACCTGGAGACGAGTCAAGCCTAGCATATCCGATGCCGTTGGATTGTTTACCTCTAGTGTCGCTTCGATTCTCGCTTTTAGATTGCCATCTGCAAAATAAACCGGTTCTTGCGTTTTGGCCAGACTGGGTATGATCGCCGTCAGAACCAGAGACAGATAAATGGTCATTTTCATGTTTTACCCTCTTTTCTTTCACTCGTTTGAATCAAGCAATCCACGTTAATAACCGGCTAATTGTGGAATTTTTTAACATCATAATTCTCGCCACCTCTCTATAATTATCCGAAACTATTACACAAAAAACGGTGCACTAAGGACAATAACCCTCCTCATAATAAGGGGTATATAACATAAAGTGCTTTTTATGCAATAGTTGGATGCAACACTTTCCTTGTTGTATCTTCAAAAAATTGTAAGTCTTTATTATACTACTTCTTAAGGCAAGATTCAATATATATTTCGAGAATTTGACATATCTGATTATCGTTATTTAACAGGTCCCTGGACATCGAGAGCCAATTCCTTAAGATCCTCAAATGGTAATACCCAGTATTCGCTAGTAACGTAGAATCCCTTGCGTATATTTTGGAAATTGACATGACCATCCAAAAAAGCCATATTATGATGATCTGCTTTGCCATGCCATTCTGCTAATTCCTTCCACTCCTCTTCCGGGTGCGGCGTTGGTTTCCATTGGTTGATCCATCCGTAGTCGCCTATCAACAATAAAAGAGAGGGATTAGCTACTGAACTGCGATTAAGACTTGTCAGGCGTTGGCTAATCTCCTGGTCCAGGACTTTGGTCTTTTCACTGAAAGTAACGCAGCGGTTCTGACCAATTAAAAAAATATTTGTCTGATAACTGGTCCCATGAACCATGTAAGCCTTCTCTCGTAAAAAAGCACCGGGTATTCCGCCGCTATCAGAGGGACAGCAAAAGACCTTAGCATTATTCTGGGTGACATCATTCGGATCACTCAAACCAACATAATTATTGAGTGGTCTGGGCCACCAGTTTTTAATTCCTCTCCATCCTCCATAATCAAGATTAGCTCGTGTCCACTGATAGAAACGCCCATCGTAATCGTCCAAATATGTACTCCATGCCAGTGACAGTTGTTTGAGATTACCTCCACAGCCTATTCGCTTTGCGATAATTCTAGCCATATTTAATGAAGGTAAAAGGATGGCCAGGAGCACGGCAATCACCGATATAACAACAAGCAGTTCTATCAATGTGAAGCCAAGGCGTCTATTCGTATGGGGTGTAATATGCTCCATTCGTTTAATCTCCACCTTCAACTGTGGACATATCCTTCGCTGAATCATTTAGAATCTCTAAAGAGTATAATCGTGACATAATCTGTCTGATTAGTAACTTATCGAAAATGGATTGATTATCCCTGGATAATTTCTGTATGCTATAATAACTACGCTTATATGCTCCAATAGCCTCTTTTAGATAACCAGATTTGAGATGCTGCTCACCAATAAGAAAATCAGCGAACCAGTTGGAATCATCTGATAAATTCTGACGAAAATCTGCTTCTTTTTCAGATACTGACCGCGAATCAAGCAAAAACATAGCTCCTAATTTTTCTTTGGAACCATTAGCGATAAAGCCAGCTATCATCCTTGCTTGCTCAACTCTTGTCTCACTCCAGGCATCTAAAAAGGTCAAAAAATTTAACTGTCGGGACAACTTGAGATTACGGGCAGACTCTTGAGACCACTGCTGTCCAATATTCTCAGATTCAGTTCGTGCTTGTTTTGCTTTGGTATACAAATAGATGCTTATGTATAAGAAGCTGATAATAATCAACAGTAATAATCCCGCCACTGTACTTGTATACCGATGCCGAGAAACAATCTTTCTCAATAAGTATAATGAGCTGACGGATTTGGCGACAATCGGGAATCCTTTTAACCAACACTGTATGTCATGCCTGAACTCGGCAGCAGACTGATATCTCTGGTTAGGATCTTTATCCAAAGCTTTGAGTATAATTGTTTCGATATCAGAATCGATTTTGCTAATTATCTTCCTGGGTCTGACCGGCTCTGCACGTTGGATATTCTCCAGTGCCTCTACGGCTGCGCCTGATATATCATAAGGGAATCTTCCAGTAACCATTTCGTAAAGTATCACGCCAAGAGAATATACATCACTTCTGACGTCAACCAGATCAGAACGTCCCGCTGCTTGCTCAGGAGACATGTAAGCTACGGTACCTTTAATTTGTCCGGTGATCGTCAACATATCAGTGCTTTCAGAGGTGGCGCTCCAGCCTGCTGCTGTCTTAGCTAATCCAAAATCCAGGATATGTGGTTCACCTCGTTCATCAACTATAATGTTGGCAGGTTTAAGGTCCCGGTGAATCACACCGCGTTGGTGTGCATGGGTTATGGCATCGCAAATCTTATCAAAGAGTATGGCTTTATCACGTACAGATAGTTGCTGTGAATTTCCATATTGACACAACGACTGACCATGGATATACTCCATGGAAAAATAGTATTGTCCATGGGCTATCCCACTGTCACGGATAGAAACAATATTTGGATGGCTCAAGCGTGCAGCCAATTCCACTTCCTGCTCGAAGTATCGGCGTGCCTTTGCTGAAGCATGAAGACCTGGAAGAAGCACTTTAAGTGCGACTTTCATCTTAGTTGCTTTGTGAATGGCTTTATAAACAATTGCTTGGCCGCCTTGCGGCAGTTCTTCGAGAATGTGATAACCTTCAAATGTTATATCTGTAACTTTGCCGGAAGAAGGCATATTCAATGAAGCCGTCGGTGCTTCTGGTAAAGATTCAGAATGGAATTTCTTTTTATCCTGTGAGATATCTTTGGGATTTTCTTTTTTACAACTACTATGCGAATCCGGCGGGTCAAGTTTTGAAACCGGAGATGTATTTTGCTGAGCAGAATATACTTTTTGCTTACATTTTTCGCACAGATCTATATGTTCTTCCACCGCTTGCTGGTTACCTCTTGAGCAATCACCATTGACATAATGCTTAATGAGTTCCGAACTTAAACAATTGTTAATTGTATCAGTCATCGAATTCCTCGGCCTATTGCGACGAAGCGGATTTCTCTTATAGGAATGTTAGTAAAAAATATAACATGCGTATTTACAGAGATTCATTCTTAAATATTAATACAATTTCGTCATATTAAGACTCGCGACTGTAAAACTTTTCTAAGGTTATATTTATATAAGGCAGCCGGGGCAAAATTTACATTTCACGTATCTCGCTTTGTGCTTTGCTCAGGGCCTATTTTCTGCCCTGCATTATGTAGAATGTCAGCGTCATAAGCTGAAAAACGATAGCGAAGCCAAGCGTAATAAAAACCAAACTATCCTGCCTGTCAGGGCTCATCAGGAACCATACGGTAACGAGTAAGCAGAACAGGACCACAATTTGTATTATGCCTGCCAGGAGTCTCATGATGGAAAACTCGCCGAACATCTGGGCCCGATTCATACTTTTGAGCTGTCCCAGAATACTGCTCAGAAGCTCTTCGGTTTTGTCAGCGGGAATTTGCGGCTCAGCGGGCGGCTGTATTTGTGGTTCGAGCGTCTGCATTGGCGGTTCGGCCGGCTGTTTTGGCGGCTCTGTGTGCTGTATCTCTGGCTCTTGAAGCTCCGGGTCGGTTTGTTGAGCCTCAATATGCTCAGGCGATTCGGCGACATCGGAAACATCTTCGGCAGCCTGCGGAGCCGGTTCGTTTTGATTCGTGGAAATCGGCAGAGCTTCATTTTGCTTCTCGGCGGAAGAACGCAGATACTTCTTGACTATATTTACCGCTTCCTTAATGTTTACAGCCTTGTAGTCGGGATTTACGCCGGCCAGTGACATGGATGAGGCGGGCTGTTTCTGATGGGCAGGCGGCATATCGATCAATATCGTTTTACAGCCGGCCCGCAGACCGGCCTCGACGTCCCGGCTGCTATTGCCAACGCACCAGGACTGGCCCAGGTCGATATCCATTTCATCAGCAGCTTTCAGCAGCATTCCCGGGTTCGGCTTTCGGGAGTTGCTTTCTTTGCAGTATTTCGGGACAACACCTTCCGGATGGTATGGACAATAATATATACGGTCCAAAAATGCGTTCTTATCGGCAAGCGATTGTTTCAATCGTTCGTGGATCTCGCCAAGGACTTTCTCGGTGACAATCCCGTGCGCGACAGCCGACTGGTTGGTCACGACAATCAACTTGTAGCCAAGGGCTTTGAGCTGAATTAGTGCCTCAGGGACACCATCCAGCAGCTTGACCTGCTCCGGATCATTAATATAGCCCGGGTCCTCGATTAAGGTGTCGTCACGATCTAAGAATATAGCTTTTTCAGACATATTTTCGAAATCCGTTTCAGGTTTAACTGTTAGCAAAACCACGCTCTACAAGGTCACAGATTATATGATAAGCAAGCTGGTGGATCTCCTGGCTCCGTGCTGTTGATTCGGCATCGGCACAAAAGCAAATATCCGCAATGTGCTCCAGTTTGCTGCCGGACCTGCCTGTAAACGCAATAATGTGGGCGCCTTTTTCTTTAGCAATTCGGGCGGCGGCAATAACATTTGCCGATGTGCCGCTGGTCGAGAACGCCCAGAGAATATCATCTTTTCTAACCAGCGCCTCGGCTTGGCGGGCGAAAACTTTTTCATAGGAATAGTCATTTGCGATACACGTGAGGACCGAAGTATCGGTCGAGAGGGCCACAGCAGCCAGCGCTTTGCGCTCCCTGGTGAATCGGCCCACAAGCTCGCCGGCAATGTGTTGAGCATCCGCCGCCGAACCACCGTTTCCGCATAGAAAGACCGTGCCGTCTTGCCGCAATGCGGTTGTAATTGCCTCGGCGACCGCAACGATTGTTTCTATGCTGCTCTGCTCAAGTTCAGCGGTCATTTTCTTATGCGTTTCAATAGCCTCGGTTATATGTTTCTTTGTGTCCGGATTCATCGGGATTGTGCTTCCAGTGACCTCATTTCCTCAATCGTGGCGGTTGAGCTTTTGCCGTTAACGAGCGGGGCAAGAGTAACTTTGCCGCCGTAGGATTCGACGAATTCCCGGCCGACGACACCTTTTACCGCCCAGTCCTCACCTTTGACCAGTATCTCCGGCCTGACTTTCTTGATTAAGTTCATCGGGTCCGGCTCGTTGAAGATCGTAATGTAATCGACCGTCTCCAACGCAGCCAGTACGCCGGCACGGTCGTGCTGATTATTAATAGGCCGTTCCGGTCCCTTGATCGTCTTCACAGAGCCGTCACTGTTGAGTCCGACGACGACGATGTCACCCTGTTGCCTGCAGAATTGCAGGTATTCGATATGCCCCCTGTGCAGCACATCGAAACAGCCGTTCGTAAAGACGATGCTCCTTTTTTGCCGGCGGTGCCGGGCAAGCTCGCTGAGTAAAGAATCTGCCGTGCGGATCTTGCCACTCGTCCCTCGGTTCTGATCGATAATCTCATCGGCTATTTCTCCGATGGTAACTGTTGCCGTACCGAATTTCTCCACCTCGATTCCGCCGGCGATATTGGAGAGCTGCACCGCGATTTCATAATCACAGTCTGTGGCTAACGTAGCGGCAAGTGTCGCCATGACCATGTCACCGGCTCCAGTCACATCATAAACACTTCGCGGACGGGTCGGGATCATCAGGCTCTTGCTTTCCGTTTTCAGATACGCTCCTTCCTTATCGAGCGTAATAACTACTGCATCAAGGTGAAGCTTTTGCAATAGATAATCCGCCGCTTTGGCTGCCATTTCCGCATTGGTGACCTCGAAACCTGCCACTGCGGAAGATTCTTTTCGGTTTGGTGTTATAGCTGTGGCGCCGATATATTTAGAATAATCGCTTGTCATACAGGGATCGACAAGAACTTTTTTATCCGCCTGGTTTGCCAGCCGGATCATCTGCCGGCAGAGCGAATCGCTCAGCAGCCCTTTATTATAATCCTGCAGGCAGACCATATCGACCTGCGGCAGCTTGTCTTTGTAAGCGGCCAAAATCGCCTCGCTCAACTCATCGGAGAGCGGCTCAGTGGATTCCCGGTCCATTCTAATCAATTGCTGCCGATGAAGATGTTGTGCAAGACCGATCAGTCTTTGCTTGCTAATGGTAGGGCGGTTCGCGGCCTTAAATAGACCGTCGATGTCTGCTCCGGCCTCAATTAGCTTCGTCTTGAGGATTTCGCTGTCCCGGTCGTCTCCTATTACTCCAAGGCAGTAAGCTTTCGCCCCTAATGTGGTGAGATTAGCCGCGACCGAGCCTGCTCCGCCGCAGCGGTGTTCGGTTTCGGTGATTTTCAGGACCGGCACCGGCGCCTCGGGGCTGATTTTCACGGCGTCACCATAGATATAGACGTCGAGCATAAAGTCGCCCACGACCAAAACTTTCGGCGAGCCAAGATTCGTTATAGTTTTCAGCAGGTTTTCATACATATCAGTGCAAGACGATATTTCATTACTTTTTAGGGATTTTACCCGCTAACGTATCTTTAATCAAGGCTGTTAATTTATCCTCTCCAGCCAGGAATTTTATCTCAATCGCCAGATAAGCGAAAGGCAGAGGCGATTTAGATTTTGAAATCGGAAATTTGGAATTTGAAATAACCTTCGTCCAGTCCTTCTGCGTCGTCAGTATCAAATCCGCCCCAAGTTCTTCTGCTTGTTCGGAAATTCCAGCTAAACAGGCATCCGTGTAGTGATAGTGGTCGTCATAGATTTTTGAGCCGCCTAATTCAGCCCCAATATCCTTGATAGTGTTCAAAAAGGCATCCGGATTGCCTATGCCGCAAAAGGCAAATACTTTTTTGCCCTTTAGCTGCTCAATATTGTCATTCCCCGTATCAAGTACGGGGCGGGCTCTGCGCAAGCAGGAATCCATTTTTTTGTTGTCCTTTTGGATTCCCGCCTTCGCGGGAATGACAGTTGGCTCCGGATATTTTACAGACACAGCAGCGTGTATTGATTTTGCAATCACCGTATCCGGATTGATTGCTCGCAGCTTTTGTTCAAGTTCGCTCAATTGAGCCTCAGTGACTTGGTCGCATCTGGTAATAACAACAGCTCCGGCTCGATTCAACAACGAGACAGGCTCTCGTAGCAGTCCGGCCGGCAGCATCTTCCCGTAGCCGAAAGGCTGCGTTGCATCAATTGCTACGATATCAAGGTCTCTGGCCAGCCGGCGATGTTGAAAACCATCATCCATAATCAAAACTTTCGCGGCGTATTTATCGATGGCTTCTGCCGCCCCGGCGACACGATCCGGATTAACTATCACTTCAGCTTCCGGACAGCTCTCGGCAAGAATCGCAATTTCATCTTTGAAGTCTTTGTTTTCTTTTGCCCTTGCTTTATAGCCGCGGGTAAGTATTGCGCATTTGTAGTTTTGAGTTTTGAGTTTTGGGCTTTGAGTTATCAGATTACACAACCAAACCACAAGCGGCGTTTTACCCGTTCCGCCGACCGTTATGTTACCAACGCAAAGAACTGCCGCATCGACATGATGCACCTTAAGCAATCCTTTAGAATACAGGAAATTCCGCAGCCGAACAGCAAGCGAGTAACCAATTGCCGTGATTCCCAGAAGGAACCTCAGTATGCTCGCGCCGAATACGCTGCTTTGACCTGAAATAAGTCTGCGGTAACTTTGTTCGTAGTTCATAGTTTCTTTACTATAAACTGTGAACGCATATCTACGGCTTGCCAATCTTTTCTATAATGGCGTCGGCCATCTGGCTTGTGCCTACGGCGGTCGGGTCGTCGCGGTGCGGCTTCATGTCGTAGGTGACACTCTTGCCCTCGGCGATTACCGCTGCGACTGCGTTCTCGAGTTTGTCGGCCTCGGTTATTTTGCCTATGTGTCTTAGCATCAGCACGCCGCTGAGTATCAGCGCTGTTGGGTTGACCTTGTTAAGGTCTTTGTATTTCGGTGCGCTGCCGTGCGTTGCTTCGAAGATGGCACCATTTTCGCCGATATTTGCGCCGGGCGCTACGCCGAGCCCACCGACCAGACCGGCACACAAATCGCTCAATATGTCGCCGTACAGGTTCGGCAGCACGAGCACATCGTAAAGCTCGGGCTTCTGGATTAGCTGCATACACATATTATCAACGATTCGATCCTCGAATTCGATATCGGGATATTTCTTCGCGACCTGCCGGCTTACATCGAGCCATAGCCCATCCGTGAATTTCATGATGTTTGCCTTGTGAACGCTCGTGACCTTCTTGCGTCCCATTTTGCGGGCGTATTCGAATGCGAAGCCGACTATGTTTTCGGTGGCTTTGACAGATATTGGTTTGATGGTAATGCCGGATTTTTCCCTGACCTTTTTCTCGCTGTGTTTGTTTATCCAGCTTATCAGCTCATCCGTGTCGTCTTTGCCGCTTTGAAACTCGACACCCGCGTAGCAATCTTCGGTATTCTCGCGAACGACAACAAGGTCGATATCGGTATACCTGCTCCGCACGCCCTCGTAGCTCTTGCAAGGTCTCAGGCATGCATACAAATCAAGCGACTGGCGAAGATGTACGTTGATGCTTCGAAAGCCTTTTCCAACCGGTGTTGTGATCGGGGCTTTTAGCGCGACGCCGGTTTTCTTAATCATCTCGACGGTTACGTCCGGCAGGGGGGTCCCAAGCCGTTCCATTACATCCACACCCGCTTCAGCAATGCTCCAGTTGATATCGGCGCCTGTCGCGTCGATACAGCGACGCGTTGCTTCTGCGATTTCCGGCCCAATTCCATCGCCGGTCACTAATGTTACATCGGTCATTTCAAATACTCCAAAAATCAACAAAAACCGAATTTTACCCACTCAAAGCGATATTGTCAACCAGCGGTCTGCAAAATCCAGGGCAAACATATCTAAATTGTGAATCTGAGGGCTGGACAGATATCGAGTTGTTTGACAAATCCAAGTAATCCCGGTTCCAAACATTCCTCGGACAATCACCGATAGCAGACTATATTGTCATTCACCTTTCATCAATTCAACCACTTCCCGAGCATTGTCGGAACGGATCAGGGCCTTACAAAAAACGTTTGAACAGGCTAATTTTGCTATTTCTGCAAGGGCTTCCACATGAGGGCCCGACTGGTCGGGTGCAGCCACCAAAAGAAAGAAGAGCTTCGACGGCTCCTTATCAAGTGAATCAAAGTCGATTCCCTGAGGGGCTATACCGATAGCAAGTTTCAGGCTGGAAACAGCAGTAGTTTTACAATGAGGGACAGCAAAACTTTTCTCCAGTCCGGTACTCTGCTTATCTTCACGTTCCTGCACTGCCTTCAGTACGGTATCAAAATCATCAATTTCATCAGCGTCTTTTAATATCCGGACAAGCTCCCGTAAAACATCTGGTTTATCTTTCGACTCCAGAGGTATTTTTACAATTTTTTCTACAACCATATCAATTAGCGCCATGACCTGCTTCTCCTGAACTTTCATATATGAACATAACTCTTATTCAATTCCCGTATTATGCCAGTGATTCGTACATCTCCCAGACCCTGTCCTCATCTTTGACAATTAGGACGGAACACGTAACAGTACGCATCGCCCGCTCGGTCTCATCATAAAACTCATCCCTTCTGCTCCTGATCCGGGAGAGTTCGCCAATAACGAGAAGATCGACTTCATCCTCATTCACAGCATTGACTATTTCCTTATTAACATTCCCTCTACCGCGTTTCTTAACAATTGATACTCCTTTTTTCATAGCAAGCTCATTTACATAATTAAGATATCGTTCAGCATCAGCTTCCATATCATGTTCATACTCGACCTGCTCATCTTTTAGGAATATCCTTGCCTTTAAAAGGTCTTCCACTGCTCTGACGTTGATAACATAGAGGGCAATAAGTTCTGCACCGGAAAAAGACGCAAGGCATACTGCGTACTGAGCAGCGGTAACAGACTGTTCAGTTCCATCAATATAGACCATTATTTTTCTTATAGGATTATTCACGATTTTTCTCCGTTGTTTTGGCGCCTTTTTTTCTCAAGGTTTTTCTTAACCATTTTCATAAGAATGACCATGTCCCGTTCGTTCTCTTCGAGCCTGCTTTCAATATAATGCACGGTTTCTTTCAGGTCGGGGATTGCGATTTTTTCGAGAGCATTGACCTTTCTAATGGTCTTTTTTACTTCATTAGCAAGCCGCAGTACAGATATTTTTAGCTCAGAGAGCTTTCCGAGCAGTTTGAGCACTTCCTTAAAAAAGTATAAAGAGCTGTCAATCCAGAAACTGGTTCCCATGGGACTGTAATATGGTGAGTGCTCCTTAAATTGCGTTTCAATGACGGGAAGGCTGACACCCATAACCCTCCTGGTGCGAATAGTAACGTCCGTGGTAATATGAACGGCCCCTGTCAGATATTGCACTTTGAGCTTTCCCATATCAAAGACCGTCTCTTCCATGGCCTTGTATGCCTTTGTGAGCATATTTTCAACCCGGCCCTGAAAATCCGCAGCCTGGTCAACTAATGCCAGAAGCTCAATGATCAGGATATTTCTTTTCTGCTCCAAAAGCTCATATCCCTGCTGAGCAAACTTCAGGTCATTTCTGAGTCTGAGCAAATTTGTTTTTGTCGGTGCATAATTAAGCTGCGCCATTATGAATACCTGCTAACTTCCATAGAACTTCTCTATTTCCTCGTCGGTTATCCTGTGCAATTCTTCGACAGGGAGTGCCCTTAAAACTTCCCATCCGAGGTCCAGGGTTTGTTCGATGCTTCTATCTTCGTCTTTTCGCTGGGAAATAAACTTCTGCTCGAACTCCTTTCCGAATTCAAGATAATTATGATCCAGAGGTGTCAGTTCTTCTTCGCCGATGACCGAGGCCAGATTGCGTACATCTTTTACATAGCTGTACGCGGCAAAGAGCTGGCTTGCAAGATGGGGATGGTCTTCTCTGGTCATGCCCTCACCAATGCCGTCCTTCATCAAACGGGAAAGGGATGGGAGTCCTGCAACCGGCGGGAAAATCCCTCTTCCATCCATTTCTCTCTCGAATACAATCTGCCCTTCGGTGATATATCCGGAAAGATCGGGCACCGGATGTGATATGTCATCATTTGGCATCGTCAGAATGGGCAATGATGTAATCGAGCCTTTATGTCCTTTAATCATTCCCGAGCGTTCATACAGTTCGGCGAGATCCGAATAGAGATATCCGGGGTATCCTTTCCGGGACGGTATTTCACCACGGATGGTGGATATTTCACGCAGTGATTCACAGTAGTTGGTCATGTCGGTCATTATGACCAGTACGTGCATATCTTCATGGAACGCCAGATGTTCTGCAAGGGTCAGGGCGGTCCTTGGTGTGATCAGTCGCTCGATCGAAGGGTCATCTGCAAGAGACAAAAAGAGGGCGACGTTTTCGAGCGTTCCGCTTTCCTCGAAGGAGCGGGTGAAGAACCTCGCTACATCATGCTTTACTCCCATCGCAGCGAAGACGACGGCGAACTCCGTATCTGTTCCCCGTATTTTTGCCTGCCTTGCGATCTGTGCCGCAAGTTCGTTGTGGGGCAGGCCGTTGCCGGAAAAAATAGGGAGTTTCTGGCCGCGAATGAGCGTATTCATTCCATCAATAACAGAAATCCCGGTCTGTATGAAATCCCGGGGGTATTGTCGAGCGGTCGGATTGATCGCCATTCCGTTGACGTCCAGCTCCAGGTCGCTTCGTGGCGGTGGCCCTCCGTCGATGGGATGTCCCAGACCGTTGAATACCCGCCCCAGCATCTCCTTTGAAACGGAAATGGTAAGGGGCTCTCCGGAAAAGCGTATTCGTGTGTTCGGAAGGTCCAGGCCTGCGGTCCCTTCAAAGACCTGGACTACGACAACATTCGTTGATGATTCCAGCACGATGCCTAACCGGACCTTGCCCTGCTTGTCTACACACTCGATAAGCTCTCTGTATCCTACAGGGTGTGTCTTGCTCACAAAAATGAGGGGACCGTCAATTTTGTCGACGCCAATATATTCACGTCCGGATAGCAGACGTCTGTTTTCTGTTTCAGGCATACAAAGCCTCCATCTGATCCATCGAACGTTCTAAGCGGGCTTCGATTTTGTCGAGGCCGGAAAGGTTGTCATTAGGAATCGAGAATTTCATTTTTACTATGTCCTGAGATACTTTCATTTTTTTCAATTTAGCAAGGATCGCGCCGTTCTTTATCGCCTCGGAGCCGCGTTTCCAGTAAGTAACAATGATGTGCAGCATTTTAGCCTGCTTCTCAATAGTAGAGAACATATCAATCTTGTCGTAGGCATTCTGCTGCAAGAATGCGTTCTTGAACAACGTGCATACTTCCAGGATGAATCGCTGCGTATCGGGCAATGCATCGGGGCCGACCAGCTTTACGACCTGTTGAAGCCGTACCTCCCTGTGGAGTAGCTCCATTATTTCCGTTCGGTCGGCGAGCCACTCGGCACTGATCTGCTGCTCCCACCAGTAGGCCATATCATTGAGATATTCGCTGTAACTGTCAAGCCATGAGATGGCGGGATAATGCCGGGCGTTGGCAAGGTTCCGGTCAAGTGCCCAGAAACAGCGGATAAACCGTTTCGTATGCTGAGTCACAGGTTCCGAGAAGTCCCCGCCCGGCGGAGATACGGCGCCGATTATTGTCACGGAACCGCTTTGGCCGTTCAATGTTTCCATCGAGCCGGCACGTTCGTAGAACTCCGCTATTTTGGTCGGCAGGTAAGCGGGAAATCCCTCTTCGGCAGGCATTTCTTCCATTCGGCCGGAGAGTTCGCGGAGCGCTTCGGCCCATCGTGACGTCGAGTCCGCCATCACTGCAACGTGATATCCCTGGTCTCTGAAGTATTCGGCCATGGTTATCCCGGTGTAGATGCTTGCCTCTCGCGCGGAGACCGGCATATTCGACGTGTTGGCGATCAGAATGGTCCGTTCCATTAGCGACCGTCCGCTTCTCGGATCAATCAATTTCGGAAACTCGGTAAGTACATCCGTAATCTCATTACCTCGTTCACCACAACCGATATATACAATGAGATCGGCGTCACACCATTTCGCCACCGCCTGCTGAGTCATCGTCTTGCCGGTCCCGAATCCGCCGGGGATGCAAACCGTTCCTCCCTTTGCGACGGGAAAGAGCGTGTCAATTACTCGTTGGCCTGTAATAAGTGGGATGTCCAGGGCAAGACGGCTCCGTGTCGGCCTTTGGACTCGGATAGGCCACCTGTGCAAGAGAAAGAGGTCTTTCTTCTGTGAATCATCGGTTCTCAGCACCGCAATCACGTCTTCCACAGTGTAATCGCCTTCAGGCACTATCGACTCAAGGATGCCTTTGTCGTTCGGCGCAATGAGAATCTTGTGAAGGAGATTCTCCGTTTCCTGAACGGTTCCGAGGACCATTCCGCCGGAAACTTGGTCGCCCTTTTTCACCGAAGGAACGAAGTGCCATTTCTTTTCTCTGTCCAGTGACGGAACGGTTATTCCTCGCTTGATGTAAATGTCCGATATTTCCCGGATAGATTCGAGCGGTCTTTGGATGCCGTCATAAATCGTACCGATCATTCCCGGGCCAAGCTCCACGGAAAGCTGCATCCCCGCGCCATAAACAGGATCATAAGGAGCGATTCCTGTCGTGTCCTCGTAAACCTGAACGACAGCGCTGTCTTTTTCGAGTTTTATAAGCTCACCAATAAGATTTTCCTCACCGACCCGGACCAGTTCGAACATCTCAGCGTCGGTAATTCCCATCACCTCTATTACAGGGCCGTTGACCCGTCTTACCTGTCCTATAATCCTGTCATTCATAGTTATTCTTTTTTATTGTCAGTAAATAAGGTGTTGTAGATCAACATTCGAATCTCTCGCTGCTTGCGCAACATTCGCGTTCTGACCTGATTATTGAAGGCGGTGCGCCCGTCGGCGGCAGTCAAGACAATACCTTGAGATTGCAGAGGCTTTGCATCAGACAAAGTCAGTGATGTCTGTCTGCCGGTTTGTTTTTGGATTTTCCTTGCGATTTCTGAAAGCAGATGGTCATTAATCAATGCCCGCTCTTCTTCCGAGGCGTTGATACGGGCGGACTCGGCGCCAAGGCCAACGGCTGCTTCTGTAATCCAGTTTACCAGAACAGACCTGTAGTTTTCGTCGCCGGTCATTGAACTGAGTTTCTTTTCCGCTCGGTCCATGATGTCCTGCATTACAGCGTCCCTGACACGCATGGAACGACGTGTTACCTCACGCTCGGCTGCGGAAATAATCTTCTCCTTTGCAGTTTCCGCCTGTTCTTCTGCTTTTTTCCGGGCATCATTCAATAGTGATTCGACTTTCTTCTCAGAGTATTTCCTTTTCTCAGCCGCCAGAATTTCTGCTTCCTTTATAATTTTTTCTTCTTCAGCACGGGCGTCTGTTTCAATGCCCGAAATTAGCGCAGCCTTTTCTTTTTCTACTGATTCCATAGGTACTTTATACCTTTTTAAAAAGATATCCTCTTTCTGATATTATTGAGGTGCAGAAAGAGGTCAAAATATCATAATTTTAATCCTATAGCAGTATTGACCATTTCTTTGATTCCAGGCCTGCCCGGTTTCGTACCATTTCTGTCAGGTATCTCCACAATAAGTGGAAAACTTACAGTAAACAGGTATTTATCCACAGTCGAACGTATCATATCTGCGATACGTTCGGTAATAATAATAATGCTGGTTTCCTTGTCTTTAAGTAATGCCTGAAAAGCGCGTTCTGCTTCATCCGCATTTTCTGCAACTTTTCCTGACACTCCCACCATTCCGAAACCAAGGACCGTATCTTCATCGCCTATAATCGAGTATTTCATGGTATCGCTATACCTTGCTGAGAATCATCAAAGCCGTGATAAAGCCAAATACGACAAGCCCCTCAGCAAGCGCTACAAAAATCAGGGCCTGACCTGCAATCTGCGGTTTTTCAGCAATTGCACCCATGGCTGCGGCGCCAACATGAGAAATCGCAATCCCGGCGCCAATGGCGCCAAGGCCAAAAGCGACAGCAGCGGCAATGAGGCCGAATTTCATTACCTCGGCCTTAGCCGATGACATTTCCGACTCCACGGATTCTTCATCAGGTGAGGCTCCCGCAAAAGCATTAGTGCAAAACAGTGTTCCAATTATTGCCATTACCGTAAAAAGCACAACAATACTCTGGGTGATTTGTAACTTCAGTTTTCTGCCTGGTTTATCCATAGCGTTCCTTCCTTTCTCATTTGTTACTGCTGCTTAGTGAAATTGGTGTGTATAGTTTTCCGGTTCCGTGAAAAAACTTCGTGAAGAATTCATAATAATTAAGCCTCAACGCCTGTATTCCGGCGGAAAGACCCTCAAGGCTAATGACCAGTATGTTTCCGAGTATAAGAATGAGAACATAGCCGATGCCTGAAGTCATTTCGGCAAGAGTGAAAAAGGAGATCATCAGGCAAACATGGGCTATACCAAGTCCGGCCACTCGCATAAAGGACAGGGTATTGGAAAGGTAGCCGCTGAAGATCTCAAGAAGCTCGACAACCCATTCTATCAGGAAATTCATGAGCGCAAAAGGAAGACTGGCCTTCTTATCAGAGTGCCCGGCTTCATGTTTGAAATAATGATAAGGCTCCTTAATAAAGAGCAATAGTGAGGGCAGCCCGGCCAGCAAAAATAGTACCGTCCCCGGAGGAAATTGCTTGTAACTGTGCGACACCATGTAGGATGCAATATATATACCTCCTACGTAAATCCACCCGCCGAGAATGCCGCCCTTATCAAAGAACAACTCCATCCATTTTTTCTCCCTGATAAGGTTGATCCAATTGAAGAGCAGGCCAAGGAGAATAACGGAAATGCCGAAATACAGGGTAATTGACAGTATATCATAAACGTTATTGATTGCGGAATCATGCGTACTATGGCCTGATATAATACCATGAAAATCGAACCACAGCGGCGGGAAAAGACCGGTGCCGAAGTAGGACCCGAAAAGAGCGCCGAAGAATATTGACGAGCAGCCGCACCAGACAACAAGCCATGAAAGATGGCAGAAGCCCTGTTTTTGTTCGTTATTCCTCAAAAAATACACACCCAGAGCGCCGAGGATTGCAAGTATCAAACCCTGTCCCACATCGGGGAACATGAGTCCGAACATAGCCAGGTACAAGGGCATTACAAAAGGAGTCGGGTCGATAGTCCCATACTTAGGCACGCCAAAATTGCTGACCAGCATCTGAAATGGGGCGAGCACTTTCGGATTGTCGAACCGCACAGGGACTTCATCGCCGATAGTGCCCCCGCTGTCTGCTTCATTCCATTCCAGGTAACAGCGATCTTCACATGCCCGCTTTATCTTTCTCGTCAGTATCTCTTTTTTCGATGAGGGAAGCCATCCCGTAAAAATTACCGTCCGGGAAGACGACTTGAAATTGTCCTGAATCTTCAAGAAAAGTTCATTGACGCGAAGATTAATCCAGGTCTCGGTCAGGTGCTTTGCCTCCTTCTTCATCAGATCGTGCACCTTCTTTTCGACCTTTTTCTGCTCCTCGGCCAATGTTTGGAGTTTTGCGGAAAGTCCCTTGAAAACATCTTTCTTCACCGACCGCAGCTCACCCGGAAGTTCGACTTTGGTCCATCCGGCCTTCGTCAGAATCTTGTTGATCTGCTCGTTGTCTCTTTTCATTGAAATCAAGAGATGATGGGCCATATCGCCTTCCTGTCCCATCGCAATATTCAATGAAGGGAGGTCCCGCAGGGCCTCTTCAAGCTGCCCTACGTTCAATGCGGGGAGTTTTCCGATCTGCATGGAAATAAAGGAATGTTTAGCCGGCAGTGTTACATCGGCCAGACCTATACCGTAGAGTTCCACCTGCCGCCTGATATCCTCAAGCTTGAGTATTTCCTGTTGGGTTATCCGCTGCCTTTCCCTGATACTGTCACGCTCACCGGCCATTTTGTCGAGGTGGGCGGTCTCTCTTTCAATGTTGACGGCAGTACGGTTATTCAGGTCTGTTTCTCGCGGCGCCGAAGGAATGACGCCGCCTGTGTACAAGAATCCTTCAATCCGTTTTCTTAAATCTGATATTTCCGTCAGAGAGATTTCCGATTTGATTTCCGACAGACTTTCCGGCTTCTCACCTTCAAGTTCCGATATATTGATGAACTGCATTACTCCTTCGCGAAGAAGTGCTTCGGTGACCGGCTCGCAATCCTTTCCGAGCACTACCGCAAATAGTTGTATCATCTCAGTAGTAAACATCATATCATGCTCTCAATCCGTTCCCGTTCTATGTGATAGTGTTTTGCATTCAATATTGTCCTGATTTTCTTCAGTTCATTCCGTTTGAGCACAAAATATGAAAGTATAATTCCTATCGTAAAAGGATACCCGGCCAAGATACGCCGGACCTCATGTTTCATGATCTCTTCCAGTATCCGGCGTATAAGGAGCAACCGTGACGTACTGTCTGATGTATGGGATGAGAGCAGTGCCGACAATCCCGGATATTTGCTTTTGACAAATCCCTGAAGCACAGACGTTACATTCTGCGCACTATATAATTCATCAATTATACTCTTGTCAAGATTAAAACCTCCCGGCACAATAGCAGCAAGGACCGCGTCCAGAGGAAGGGCATAGAAGTTCTTAAACCGGATGATCCAGTTGATATTCTGCAAATCAATTTCCACGCCTGTAAGTCGCAGGGCTATAGTACGATCTCTTTTGTCCAGCTTGTCAACGGAAGCCAGGAGGTTCTTATAGTAAAAATGGTCAAAGGCAATTTCCATACGGAAAAGAGAACCTTCAGATTCAACAGTGTGACTGTATTTCCGGATAATCTGACTGTATGGGGTTCCTTCACATACGCCTGCAATTTCGTCAAAGTTTTCTGCATTAAGAATGATGTCAATCGGTATTTCGTGAATGATGCGGTCATACAATATGTAGTGTATGCTAATATCGTCCGAGCGTTGCCGTATTTTTCTGTTGAAATAGATTCTTATGGCATTTTTGAGGTTGTCAATTTCAAACTGGATCAGTAATGCGTCTACAAGCTCCATGGTATTATGATGAAGGTACCGTCTGATATTTCTGTAAAGTTCAATTTCGTTCTTAAGGAGCTCAAGCTCTGCCTGTTTGAGATCACCAGTCCGGGAGTATACCTCTTCAAGACCGGCAAAAGGTGTCTCCCGTAAAAGAGCAAGCGCTTCATCAAGGGACGGAGCTTTTGCCAACTGGTCGAACATTTCGTCAGGAAGGATCTTGCTGATCCGCGCCCGTAGCTTTGCGTTGATAAATGAGTATTTTGATAATGGGCGGGCCATTATTTGCAATCCTTCTCATACTCAGTGGTCAGTATGATATTGCAGATATTGTCAACTAAGTTATTCATTGTATCTGTATTATTGTTAAGCAGAGTATCCTTTTCATGGTCCGCCTGTTTCAGTTTTTCTTCCCCGATATGTTCGGCCTCTTTTTTTGCATTTTCAATAATAGTTTGTATTATTTCCCGGGCTTCCTGTTTTGCAACACTCATTTTCTCTGAGATTTCTTTTTCTACAGATTGTCTTATTTCAGAAGCCTTATTGCGGGCTTGCTTGAGAACTATACTGACCTTCTCTTCAGCCTGAAGAACTTCCTCGATTATTTTTTTCATAAAATCAGATCCTGAACAGAATGAATATGAACAATTTGATTTTGGTATAAATATATACAATAATAAACGAAATTACCAGTACTTGAATAGTTTTTGTAAACTTTTAGCCTTCGCAGCTAAATAGTATCTCGTATCGAAAGTAGAATTAGAGGATTAGAAATTGTAGTTCTGATCGTAATTACAGGCCAAGCCGGAGTACACAACGAATTTGAGATTGGCATGACGAAATCGTAGTTCTATGTCATTCTGAGGCCAAGCCGAAGAATCTCATCTTCAATAGTCAATAGTAAATCGTAAACTTGTGCTCGCGAAAGCGGATATAGTCAATTGGCATGAGGCCGTCGAGGAAGGCATCAGCCTGAACCGCTTGGTCAGCACGAAGCTTTCTTCATGACCTATGTTACTCGATGATGACAAATGATGCTTCACGCTTCTTAGCTTGCCCTGAGTCAAATCGAAGGGAGAGACGAATTTATGTATGGCAACAATGGCTTGCTCATAGAAGTCTCCCGCTTTCAGCCTGACATTTTGCATATAGCAGACTTATGTTCTTTATCGGTCATCCCTTCACGAAAAAATACACTGTCTTCCCGATCATAAAACGAATTCTTGATCGCGGCACGAATACATTCATGCATGTTCGTATTAATGCTTAGCCGTTCACATACAGTGGGATTGAACCAGATCCCTTGGATTCTCCCCTGAAAGACCAAAGCAATGGCCAATGCCCAGTGTTCTTCTGGCAAATTAAGATCCCCTGAATTATTCCTAAAGAAAACAGGATTACCTGGATTCTCCGCAAATTCACGTACCATGTCTATGGGTACACAGAAGTCGGGCGGCCAAGTGTAGATTGACAAAACCAAGATGAATCCTTTGTCGGGAACGGTCTTGCTCTGAAGCGTCTCGTAAATCTTGTTCTTAATCCACTTATCGATCTTGTCATCAAAGAGTGGAGGCGCCTCAATTCTGATGCCGTGCATAGACTCTATCTTGCGTCTTAACTCACGTTCTTGCTCAACCAATTTAGAGACGAACCGCCCCTTTGCTTCCACCATCATTCGGTGCCCGCTTGCACGCACTTCAAACTCTGGTCGGGTTCTATCAGAGGACGTCTGTGGCAGACTGATCGCATCTTGTCCGAATTCCTTAGCAAATCCTCTTGCCAACAGGAATTCCTCCTCGGCTGATGTAGATTCGGTATCTCGCATTCTTTTGGTGAGATGTCCTTGCTCTCGATGGCTCAATTTGGGGAGCAGAACCTTTGCTCCTTCCTCCAACCTGTATTGCCAACCTCTCCGGATCAGGCCACATTCTTCAAACCAAGGAGCCTGATACCCGAAAGCATTTCCCAAGTAACAAACACACCCAGGTTTGAGCAGTTTGGGGCGGATACTGCGTCGCCAAGTCTCGTGATAAATTGACGCCAATTCCTCTTTGTCAGCAAGCGCCGCATCGTATTTGGCAATCCACGATACCATGGGATTCTCTTCTTTGCCAGCCATATCAATATATTCCCTGATAACGAAAAGTCCTTGGGCGGCGAGGTACGAGCCGTCCCAAGAAACAACCAGTTCGATTCTATTTTATTAATCAGCGTTTTTCATCCATTGACGACAAAAATCAGAAAATTCGTTGCACCAAGATTTGGTTGACTGAGTGAAGGATTCAATATCCGTTTCAGTGTAAATGCTAGGAAGCTTGAAGCTTAGATTCCATTTTGTCTCTTGAGGAAGCACCTGGCACAACACTGTAAGTTCCATGGGGATTTGGTCCCAAGGTTTGGCTTCACTTCCGAAAACGAACTCGTATAGACGACCTATAGAACCATAACTGTTACTGCGGAGTACAATACAATTATATGAGCTAGCCCAACTTTCACGGTTGAGCGTTAAAAACGAGTTTTTTACAAAATCTTTCTG
>CBDVBU010000013.1:0-21309 GCA_965372295.1 uncultured Phycisphaerae bacterium | reverse complement strand
AGGGGTTCGACTCCCCTTGGGGGTATTTGATTAACAGCCAAGATTGCGGTTTTAAGCGTGTCTTGGCTGTTTTTGTGTCTACCGTTGCCTACTGAAATCTCTTGTTTTCTGCACACTTTGGCCAAGCTGGTGGCAAAGACAAAATCACCAAAGTTCGGCAGGAAATTCATCGCCTTTTGTTCGGCTTCCTCAAAAGTTCTTGCGTAGGTGTTGAACGTCAAGCGGGGGTCACTATGCCTTGCAAGTTTTTGGACAACCTTAGCGGGGGTCTGGCTGTTCGCAAGGAATGAAATATAGGAATTTCGCAGGCTGGCAAAGCATATCGCGTTTCCTTCTCTGTCTGTCAGTTCAATTCCAGCTACCGTTAAATCCTCTCTGATAAGCTCTGCCGTGTTAATCCACTTGCCGAAGGACACAAAGACCCGGTCGTTAGCTTTCGGCTTTGTATGGGCTTTCAATGCCGTCAGAACGCTAACCAGTATCGCCGGGACAGGCTGCTCAGCTTCTTTTCCGTTCTTGGCTATCGAAGCCTTCACTTTGACAGAAGCATTATTCGCCGACAGGTTTATAGCATCCCACGTAAGATTCAACAGTTCTTTCCGGCGTAAACCAGTCAATCCCGCTATGAGATAAAGCACGGCCCGTTCTTGCCCGGAAGTCCTGCCGATAAGGATGTTTTTCTCAGAAGTTGTCTTGATTAAGTGAACGAACTGCTCAGGCGTCAGTATTCCCTTTTTCTCTGAGTCTCTGGCCGGTTTGTCCATCTTCGCAATAGGATTGCGGATAATTCTCTGATCTTGCTCTGCCCAATTCAGGAATGTTTTCAGTATATCGAGATAATGGCCTCTGCTCGTGTCGCCGTAGCCGTCCTTTTTCATCTTGCCCGAATAAATCTCTACCGCTGATTGTGTTATGTCCCGAAAATAGCAAAACCTGCAATCGGAAACAATCTTTTTAAGCCGATTCCTGCTTCGGACAACATAGTCTCTCGAATACCCTTTGGCCTCAAGCACTTTTACATAATCGGCGATATGCTCGATCAGAGGCTTTGTTATCTCCGTCCGCTGGCCGTCAAGCAGTCCCCACGATACAAATTTCCCCAAAAGGCTATCCGGCACAGTCTCTATCCACTGGTTCAGCTTTGCATCCGGCTCAAGCCCTGCAATCCGGCAGTTGACAATCGCTTCGATATTCCGTGCAAGAGCCTCACTCAATCGCTTGTCACGAAAAGCCGGTATCCTATGCCTAAGCTGGTTATGGTCGAAAATATCCACGTACCATTTAGCGGACTTCCGCTGCTTGCCGCTGCGGTCTTTGTATGTAGCTTTGTAAATCCTCATTTTTTCGCCCTCGCTTTCTTAGAGCTTTTCTTTTTGGTGCCGTTTACGCATGGACATAGCCTGCATTTTCAGGAACAAATTGTACCTGTACCCGCTGATGAAGGGCTAAGCCTATTTTTCTCAACATAGCAAGGCTGTGCCCGTTGTAATCGGCATCCTCCAGGCGGCTAATGGCAGACTGTGTGGTTCCGACAAGATCGGCCAATTGTTTCTGACTCAAGCCAAGTTGTATCCGGAGATTGTAAATCTGCTCTGCAATGTTGAGATTCTCGCGCTCTCTTTGCAGCGACTCCAGCTGTTTCTTGTTTCCCCGAATATATCTCTTGTGCAGAATCTTTACCGCGTTCGTTGTAGTTTTCTTTTTCTTTGCCATAATCATAATATCGCATATTTAAGATAATTGTTCAAGTATAAAATTCAGAAAATCTTAACTTTTTTAAGCCTTGTATCTGTTCATATCAGCTTCACCATCATGCACCAAACAAAGAACTGTACAGACTGGTAATCTATAGAACGTTGTTGTAGAGTAACATAGAGTCAAGTTAGGCGGTTTTGAACGATAAGGCTTTTCGGTAAAACAAATTAAGCTCATTTTTCAATTCCTTGCTATGTTCTTGTATCAACATAGCTCCTGTCTGTTTTTGGTTGTTTATGTTGAATACAACAGTTGAGCTATGTTGCACTTCAACAGTTACATTTTTCTTTGCTTGCAGTTCCGACCGTATTGATTGCCCTTTTGAAAACCTCTGTTAATCAGCCCTTGAGGTCTTGGCTTTGGCTTTTCATATTGCGGCGTTCCATACAATTTCCACCTGTCACTGAGGCTATACAAAGTTTTAACTTTATGAACACCCATCCCCGTTTCACTGATGTCCAGAAAACCTTTTTCCATCAATTCGTCTATGGCATCTTTGAATGTTGTAATGCCGTATTTACTTTTAGCTTCACCGTAAGTAAACTCGATCTCCCCGTTATTCTCTATCACCCAGCATTCTTTACCTTTTCGACCGACTTGGATCATCTTCCGTTTGGTCATAAATATACCGAGTACAAAATATGATGCAGGCTTTCTGAGTGAACGATACGCTTTCGACTTCAATAGCTTCTTCTCGAAAAACACACCCGATAAACATTTTCCAGCTTGACAGTGGTATGGCCTTTCGATATGTTGTGTGATGTATGTAGTTCTTATCGGCTGTCTGTTTTAGTGAACCACCCGAACAGACAGCCGGTTCCTTTATTACATTCATAGTTTCAACTCCTTTTTTTGAATTTGCCAGATTTTGCGGTGGGGACAACCCGACCGAACATAGGCGTCCAGTTCGATGCGTGAGTAAAGAACCTTGCGGAGTGTCCCTAACTTGACGGGTAGTAATCCAAACGCACCCGTCTCTTTGAGCCTGTAAAAAGTGGGCCTGGCTATATTCAGGTAGGAACAGACCTGCGGTATCGTCAAAAGGGCAGGGGCTATTCTTTCTGGGCTTTCATTGGTCATTAGGATTTTTTCCCTGTAGTAGCGCGGGTCTTTGAAAGTGACAGTACATGTCTTAATTTCTCGACCGCGATTTCGTCAAAAAGCCTTGTGTTACCGATACGTAGGACTGGTTTTACCCCCTCTTTTTGAAATATGCGATCTACCGTTTGTTTCGATTTGCCAACGATACCTACAATCTCTGATAATGTAAAAACCTGTGTTCTCATAATCAATTCTCCAAAAATTCCTGCCCCCTCTGTAAGTAGCTGTTCACGTGAACAATGCGGTGAACAAAGCTTCTTCTTTGTTTTTGTGCGAATAACGAGGTTTTTATAGGGTTGCCGTGTTCACAAATTGTTCACGAACAGAATTTTTACAAGTTTTCTTTGACATTGGCCGATATTCTTCGTATACTCAATGTAGTGATAATGTAATGATAATATCACTATATAGAAGTTTGATAGCTCATAGGTGAAATATGGATGCAACAACTATACAAGTTCGCTTAGATAAACAGACCAAGAGCCAGGCACAGAAGGTATTCAGGATGCTTGATATATCTATGTCCGAAGCTATCAAGCTGTTCCTCCGGCAGGTCGCCCTCCAGAGAGGCATCCCTTTTGAAATCAAGATACCGAATGCCCTTACAGATAGGGTGCTGCGAGAATCTGAGGAAGGAATAGACCTTCACAGGGTCTCCAGCGTGGATCAACTCTTTGAGGAGCTTGAAGCTTGAGTATTGTCTGGAAAGGACAGTTCAAGAAAGACTACAAGCGCGCCAAGAAACAGAACAAAGATATTGATAAATTGCGCTCTGTAATCGAATTGCTTGCTCAACGAAAACCGCTACCCGCTAAATACCGAGACCATAAGTTGACCGGTTATTCCAAGGAGCACCGTGACTGTCATATCGAATCTGACTGGCTGCTTATATACCGCTTTGACGGCGATGATCTGATTCTTGAACGAACTGGCTCTCACTCCGATTTGTTCGGGTAATCATCCTCTACCTTGGTCAGGCTTCTTCTTGTGACTCAAGTATAGCTTCGCCTGCCTGGCATCTTCTCGCTGTTCTCCTTCCTGCTCAGCGATTAGCTGCTTCAAGACTTCGTCTTTTTCTCCCTCACCGAGTACAGCTTCCAACTCCTTGCTTAGAGGCACCGTGTCGATAGTCTTATTGCGCCGCAACTCCTTCCGTTTCTCGTGGTACGCTCTCCATACAGGCAGGTATGGAATCCACGCTAAGGGACAACCTATCTGTTTTTTTAGCTTTCTGCATGTCCAATCCCAAGTTGGAGTCCCATTTATCAATTGCCGTGCTTGGACGTTAGCTTCATCTTTTGTTATTCTTTTGCCCTGTCCGTCTTTTCCTTTTTTGTTTGCCTTATGTATGCGTGCCCAGAGGTGCTGGTTCGATTGTTTTATCAGATTATCCCGTTTGGCTTTAAGCCGAGCAATGTCAACTTCTGTATCTGCCCCATTCAGGACTTTTTCAATCCAGACAAAAATCTGATCGACAAGCTCTTGATGAGTTGCAAGCCATCGGTTTTTTTCATCTGTGCTGATGGCCTCATTACTTCCTAAATCATCGCTGAAAAACCGTTCTGCTTCCTGCCTTTTATTGCTTAGGTGTTGAAATGTGAAGTTCAAAAAGGCCCCTTTGTCAAAGTACCTTTTGTCCTTGTGTTTTCTTAGCAGATCTGCAAAATACTGAGCGGTTTCTAAATACTCAAAGTGTGCAATTTCCGGATTGAGGATTCTTTCTAATTCTCTGAGTAGTGGGGCAAAGGCGGCACAGAGACTATTGGGCAGACATTCACTGTAGGAAGTGACAACCGTCTCGACAATTTCACTTTCTACATAGTCGATGCTGTCAATCCGGATTACATGGAGTTTACTGCTTACGTGATGGAGTGGAATGTAGATAGGGCAACAGGTGCGATCCTATTTGAGAGTGATCCTTTAAGGACGACCAATAATGGTGGCGCTGGTGGATGGGAAGAGTTTTCAGTTGATACCGGGGGATTGTTTTTGACTGAAGGCAAGCAATATGTAGCGTTCTTTAGTTCTTCACCCTATCCGAGTACTCCGCAAGGTACTGGTTGGGTGGCCTATGTTGGTGAAAGATACTCTGATGGAATGTTTGTCTATATTGATAACGGATCAGATTTTTCGGCCCTTACGAATAATCCTTGGGTTACGAACTATCCAGTTGGAGATCTTGCATTTACAATGAGGTTCAATTCTCCTCCTATTGCCGATGCAGGCCCTGATCAGATGCTGCTGGCTCCGATAGGAAGTGTAGTCGAGGTTACGCTGGATGGTTCAGGTTCAACTGATGCAGAAGGTGATGAACTGACATATATATGGACTTGGACAGTTGATGTAACATACACAGAATATGGCGTTAATCCCGTGATAACTTTGCCGGTTGGAGGGCATGTCATTGAATTAGTTGTCAGTGACGGCGAGTTCGATTCAGAGCCGGACTACGTGACGATCAAAGTTCTGGATATTACGGTTGGGCTTGCTGAACAAATCAGTACTATGATAATTGACAAGCTGGACCTGGTAGAACAAATCAAGAACGCAATCGAAAAAGAACAGTACGTGCATGATACACTTAAAGAACTACTGGACATCGGCGTTTACACAGGCTTGGCTAATTCTGACATGGTTAAGGCAAAACAGAAGATTCATTCTGCTATACAGCATCAAGAACAGGCGACAAAGGACTTAGAATTAAGTATAGAGAAGCTGGAAGATGCACTTGAATCTCTCGGTTCACCTGTGGAACCATAGGTACAGCTTGAGCCGATTGCCCAGATTAAAATGAATCCTGATTTTTGCTCCTTTTTATGGACTCAAAGAACTCCAACAACTGCTTTTTTTAGGTAGGGAAAACTCATTGAACGCACACCTCCGAGAACGCCACTACAGCGATGGGCTTGCTGTCAGTTACTATGTCGCATCGCTTCCCGTAGCCGTGATTGCTGCACAAGATCAGCTTGCAGATTGTTGAATTGTACTCCCCGGCCAAGCCTTTGTTTAAGAGTTCTGATTCTTGGAGCGTGTGCAGTCTCCTTAAAGCCCACAAAAACTCAGGGTATTTCCTGCCCCAATTGTCCATCGTATTGACGTGCACTCCAACAAAATTGGCGAATCCAGCCTTTGAAGGCAGTTCATCTGAGCAGTTCCGCATGTAGCCCTCAAGCCGGCCAACCATGCCAGGAGTGTACTTCGTCGGCCTGCCGCCAGGGTGGGAGCCTTTGGCATTCCTCTCACTGTTTGCCATCGTCTTTGCCCTCCATAGAATGATTCTCAATCAAGTCTCTGATCTCGCCTTTGGTCCCTTCCGGCAGTTCCGGCCAAGCCTTGACAAGCGCTCTTAATTCGGGGTATTCCTGCACAATTTTGGCCAAGCCAGTGGCAAAGACAGGATTTGTGTTTTCCGTAAGTTCTTTGTTTTCAGCACTTTGCTGATTTGACTCAAGGGGTTCGACTCCCCTTGGGGGTATTTGATTAACAGCCAAGATTGCGGTTTTAAGTGTGTCTTGGCTGTTTTTGTGTCTATGGTTGTCTCCGAAAACGGTTGGTCATTCCAAGTTTGAGTAACTTATCCTTGACAAACAGAATCCTAAAAGGTATAATAGTGTATAATACGATTCTCACTTACCGTCATGTGAGGGAATTATAATAGTTTGCCTCACAGCGATAATTGGGGGGTACAATACGGAGTTACTCGGAAGATACAGAGATTTGTGTCCGATGGGCCAAATTCTTTATCCATCCACTCATGTATCCCTGCCAATCTCGAAGGGGAGTAAGGATTAAGCTAAAAGAATGATCATTACTTTAATAAAGGGGATGGATGATGGAAGGTATAAAGATAGGCGGGAAGTATTTTAGGAAAGTTATCTCCTTCATGATGTGTTGCCTGATTTTGAACGCGTCACTTCCAGTTGCGACGGCTCTTGAGTCGGGTGATATTACTGATTCTTCCGGCATTATCGGCACACCATTGTGGGGTGACCACACAACCATAGACACTGACCATGGCGCAATCATCGACTGGAGCAATTTCAACACAAGTTCAGGTCAGATTGTTGAGTTCCGGCAATATTTAGATGGGGACCTAAGTAACATGTCAGCCGTGCTCAATAGGATAAGCTCCGAGAGCCTTCCAACTGAGTTTAACGGTGCTCTGAATGCTAATGGCCGTGTTTTTGTTGTTAATCCCGCCGGAGTCATCTTCGGCGCAGGATCAACCGTAAACGTTTCACAGTTGGTTGTCTCCGGTCTGAATATGTCAAATGATGCATTCAATGCCGTCCTGGCTGACCCAGGTAACCAGATGGTATTCGAAGGCGGCAACGGGGACGTGACAAGCCGCGCTATAATTCAAGCTGACGATAGCGTCTTTCTTATCGGCAATAAGGTCTATAACTTTGGCGTGATTGTCGCTCCGTCCGGATTGGTTGTTATGGCTGCTGGTGACAATGTATATCTTGCTCAGGATGGCAGCAATGTCTTAGTCGAACTCGAAACGAATCCTGCAAATGACCTTCCTGACATCAGGAATTCGGGCAATATCAATATTGCAAATGGGACAATCGTACTTGCTGCCGGCGATAGCTTTTCCAGGGCTATCAAGAACGTCGGTATAATTGCTGCATCAGGCGGTTCAATAACGGCCCATGCTGCACACGTTGAAAACAATGGTTGGATGATTGTGGATTCCACCAACAGTGATGGCGGCAGCATTAGCCTGGCCGGGGTAGAAGAAGTTATACTTGGTCCGGATGTATTGGGTAATACTGGTAAGACTACGGCCAACGCCGGACTCAACGGCAATGGTGGAACAATAACTATCGAGTCCGAAGGCACGGTTACCCTCGCCGAGAATGTATTGGTTGAAGCGAATGGCGGCGCCATCTCAGGAGATGGGGGGCATATACACATTTCCGGCGAGCACTTTGTTATTGCTAGTGATGTTGACGCCTCACCTGGGAATACGGATTATGAACCCGGCTTGTTGGAAGTTGTAACTGCGAATGTTACTATTGCAGCCGGTGAAAATCTCGGGCAGTTGGATACTATTTATGAGGAAGATATCGAAAATCTCTCGCAGGGAGGAACAAGCCTTATTATAACGGCTGAAGACGGCATTATCGTGCAAGATATACCTGATGATGGTGTGATCGAAGGCCGCTTTGGGGACATTGAGCTTCATGCGACAGGTACAGATAGTATCGTATCTTTCGCGGACAAAACCGACATTATAAGTACGACTCTCGGCGATATCGTTATGGAAGCCGGTTCGGGCGGCATTGATATCGGCAGCCTGGAGACCGCTAAAGATTTGTCTGATATTAGACCGACTCCAGGTCAAATTATCCTAACCACCAACAATGGAGGTAATATAACCACAGAGAACCTGACTATCAAGGACGGATGGGGTCATGCTGAAATAAACGTCAACGCTTCTGGTGACTTGACTGTCAATGGTGATGTGGCTGTTGGGGCAGACTCTGCAATATATAATATACCACTCGGCGCAGATGCTGAAGCTATGATAAATCTGAATGCTGGTGGCGCTGTGGTCCTCAACGGAGATGTTCGTGCCGATGCTTATGGAATACACGAGGGCATTGAAGACGGTGTAACTAAAGCCTATATTGGAATTTCCGCAGGTACTAATGAGACCGGCTCTGGAGATGCGACTATAAACGGAGACCTTGTGGCCATGGCAAGATCGACAAGCCAGGGAACATCTGAGGCAACTATAGAGATAGATGTATGGGGTTTCGTCAACTGGGGCCCGGAAGCCGCACTTCCTTTGGCTGATGGTGACGAAGGGCAGGTGCACGTGGAGAGCCGGACAAATCTTATCGAAGAGGATGCCGGCAATGTTGCGCAAATAATAGTCAATGCACAGAATAATATACCGGCGCCGGAAGCGTTACCTGATTTTTCTGAGACCCACATGGGTGATCTTGTTAGCGGAAATGTGCTCGATAATGACTTTGATCCGGAGGGCGAACCGATCACGGCGGCATTGATTGATGGCCCCAGCCATTCCGAATCGTTCACATTAAACGAAGATGGTAGTTACAGCTATACGCCGGAACCCGGTTATGTCGGCACTGACAGCTTCACATACACAGCCTCTGCCGGTGGAGGTACTACTGCTCCTATTTTAGTTACAATCACCATGACCAACACTCCCCCTGTAGCTGAGAGCGATACGCCGACTACTCACATGGGCGTCCTTTTAGACGGCACGATACTGGACAACATTTCCGATCCGGACGGTGATCCGCTTACTACAGCATTGGTCACTGATACCGAGCATGGCATATTGACGCTGGATCCGGATGGAACCTACAACTACGAACCGGATAAAGGCTTTGTCGGCACTGACAGCTTTACGTATTCGGTTGCTGATGGTGCGATCGGTGCAGAGCCTGTTCAGGCAACAGTTACAATCACTATGACCAATACTCCCCCTGTAACTGAGGGCGACGCCCGGGCTATTCATATGGGCACCCTTTTAGATAGCACGATACAGGACTACGTTTCAGACCCGGATGGCGACTCGCTCGTAACGGCTTTAATCACTGATACCGAGCACGGCACATTGACGCTGGATCCGGATGGAACCTACACTTACCAGCCGGATGAAGGCTATGTCGGCACCGACAGCTTCACGTTTTCGGCCACGGATGGTGAGATTGATACAGAACCTGTTCAGTTAACAGCTACAATCATCGTAACTAATACCCAGCCCGCCCTGACTAATGATACGATTACAACCGATCTGAGAACTGCGGTTGTTATCGATGTCCTGGCTAATGATTCTGACCAGGATGGTGACCCGCTTACAGTGAACTCGATCATATACGAAGGTGCTGGAACTGTGGTACTGAACGAGGACAATACTATCACCTACACGCCGGCGGCAGACTTTCTTGGAGAAGAAAGTTTCACATATACGGCCAGCGATGGGCAGCTCGACACCGAGCCTGTTAAGACAACGGTGACAATTATGGTCAGTGTGGGATATATACCACCTGTGCCGCTCAATATGCCGACAGGACCGGGCCTGGAAAGAACGGACATAGAAATCTCGGGTTGCCCGGCACTGATGAAATGGGCGGCTGAGGAACTTGGAATTGATGAAAGAATGATGGATATTTGGATTGTAAACGGCCTGGCCTCTACAGGAAATATCCAGCCGTGCGAATCTTGCACAAACCTTAAACAAGCAGCTAAAATTCTGATGGATACCGATGGGACTCATATAGCCGCCCTGACTCAAGTAATAAATGATTTCGCCTTCGGTAATGCGCCACTGAGTACGGAACAAATTGCATCCATTGCTCAAGCAATGGCACGCAACACCAGAACCAAGAACCAGTATGGCATAGCTGAAGAATACCTTGTCGCCCTTTCGGAGTATGTTAGTATCTTAAACATGGATTTGGCTTTTTCGCCGGAAGAATCCGTGCAATTTGCATATGAAAAATATATTGATCGATTGGCTGAAAGTGGAAATGTCGGCGTAGCTGATTACATTACAGCGAGATTGGACTCGTTGGCTGTGTTTCTGTCAATATCGCTCATAGAGCCTGTACAATCGAATGAGTATAAAGGTTGGTAATCAGGTATTGACCTGATTACTGGGGAAAAAGAGCCTTGCCGGGCAATAATATCTTCGCACCCAATATCGTATTCTACCTGGGCCTGCTCCAGCGATACAAGCATCTCTTGGAACTGGCTGCCAACCTCGCTGAGCTTGCCTTTCAGGATAGAATCGCGCCCTGATACATCCACACCGCATCCAGCCGGCCACAAGGGCCCATAAACGCAAAACAGATCAAAGTCAAAACAGATATGCCCGGTTTTCTTGAGATTGAATGTTTCATGATATAGCCCTATAATTACAACTGCGATAGCTTCTACAACAAAACGGCAAAATGATAACTTAGGCACTCTAACAAAACCTAACTTGTCATTCCGAGCGCAGCCGAGGAATCTATTGAAATAGCCCCGCGGAGCGGTTCCTCATTTTCGAGTTTGGTTTTGTTAGAGCCTCTTAAGCTTTTTGGCCCTGCAAGGATAGCAAATATACTTTTGTAAAACAAGATGGATTTGATTGAACAGCATAGGTACAATGACAAGCTATAAACCTATATGATATGATTGGTAAAATGGAGCGTATAAAATGAAACATGACAAAGTAACGAAAACTTTGGCGTTAATGCTATTATTCCATTGGTGCCTGCCCGCGTTTGCTGCCGGAGACAAAACACTGCTTTGGCAGATTGGTAAAGCCGACAATGATACGGCGGAATTTGCTCTTGGCCCGGACAGGAGCAACCAGTATTCGACGACATTCCCTAATGATGCTTTATTTATAACAGGGCAATCCGATACCAAAAAAGACTGGCCTTATATACAACCTGGCCCGGCCGATGCCTGGGCGGGCGGCAAGAGCCACACATGCACGATTATGTTCGGTCTCAAGATGACATCGGCAGAAGGTAAATGCCAGATTGTGCTGGACTTCGTTGATACGCACAGCGCCAAGCCGCCTAAAATGGAAGTCAAAATCAATGACATATCCTTTATCCGTGAACTGCCCAAGGGCGCCGGCGACGCTTCGGCACATGGTCAGCCGGACAAAGGCCGTGAGTGTCGGCTCGTCATTGACTTCCCTGCCGGGGCGCTCAAGGTGGGCAGTAATCATATCGCCATCACGTCACTGGAGGGCAGTTGGGTCTTGTACGACCAGGTGGCACTGACTGTACCGCCCGGCATTGAGGCCGGGCCGGTCGAGCCCGTGACCAGGTTCCTGGATGCTCACAGCCAGCCGTATCTGGTCAGACGCAATGATGGCAAGATGTATCAACCTGTGCTGGTATCGGTACTTCACATCGGAGAACAGACTGAGGCCGAAGTCTCGGTCAACGGGGCCGAATTTGCCAAACAGTCGCTGAAACCAGGCTTCAAAGTCATTGAAGGATTCGCGCCGGCGGTTCAGGAGCCGACTTCGGTGCAAATCGATGCCAGGGTGGCGGGTAAATCCATCGGCAAAAAGACGCTGACCATCAAACCCGTCCGTAAGTGGGAAATATATATATTACACCACTCACACGTGGACATCGGGTACACACACGTGCAAACGGAAGTGGAACGCAAACATTGGGAGTACTTCGAACAGGTCATCGACCTGGCACGCAAGACGGCGGATTATCCGGCCGGCTCGGCGTTTAAGTGGAACGTCGAGGTACTCTGGGCGGTTGACAGCTTCCTGAAACAGGCATCGCCGGAGGATATACAAGCCTTCGTCGACGCCGTGAAGAAGGGCTGGATCGGCCTGGATGCTTTATACGGCAACGAGCTGACAGCTTTGTGCCGGCCGGAAGAGCTTATCCGTCTGGTGGATTATGCCCAGACGCTCAGGCAGCGTTACGATGTAACAATCGACTCAGCGATGATCACCGATGTCCCCGGCTATACGTGGGGTATAGTGCCGGTCCTGGCCCAAAGCGGAGTGAAATATTTTTCCGTCGGCCCCAACCGCGGGCACCGTATCGGCTATACGCTATCGACATGGGGCGACAAACCCTTCTATTGGGAATCGCCGTCAGGCCGGCAAGAAATTCTCTGTTGGGTAGCTGGCGAAGGTTATTCCTACTTCCACAGTGGGCGTCTCGACGGGGGAAGGCTCTTTGATTATCTCAAACGCCTGGGGGACTCCGAGTACCCTTACGATATGATCCAGCTTCGCTACTCTATCGGCGGTGACAACGGTCCGCCCGACCCGGACATGAGCGACTTCGTCAGGGACTGGAACCAGAAGTACGCCTATCCCAAGCTGGTTGTGGCCACAACTACAGAAATGTTCCGGGAGTTCGAACACCGATACGCCAGCCAGGTACCCAGGTTTCGCGGCGATTTCACGCCGTATTGGGAAGACGGGGCAGGCTCGTCCGCGGCCGAGACCGCAATAAACCGTGAAGCAGCCGAACGTCTGGTTCAGACCGAGACGCTGTGGGCCATGCTCAATCCGGCGGGCTACCCGGCCGAGCAGTTCCGGGAGGCTTGGCGCAACGTCATCCTCTACGACGAACACACATGGGGCGCGCACTGCAGTATCAGCCAGCCCGAAAGCGATTTCACCAAGGCCCAGTGGAAGATCAAACAGGCCTTTGCACTTAATGCCGACTTGCAGTCGCGTAATCTCCTTAACAACGCACTGGCCGGACATCGAGCGAAGGCAAAACAAGTCACCGCACTGGACGTGTTCAACACTTCCTCCTGGACGCGAACGGACCTGGTTATATTGCCAAAGGACATGAAAGTGGCTGGTGACGTTGTCAAGAACTCCGAAGAGCAAAACGTGAAATCACAGCGGCTCTCCACGGGTGAGCTGGCTTTTATTGCGCAGGACGTCGCGCCTTTTTCCGCCAAACGTTTCACCTTCGGCGCCGGCAAGGCTTCCACGTCCGGCAGCGCTTTAGCGAAAGATACCAAACTAAGCAACGGCACGATATTGCTTTCCGTCAATGAGAAAACCGGTGCGGTCGAGAGTTTGAAGTGGAAGCAGCAGAATATCGAATTGGTTGACAGCGAGGCCGGGCTGGGATTAAACGATTATTTCTATGTGGCAGGCAGAGACCCGACTGATCCGCAGCGTAACGGGCCGGTTAAAATTCGTGTCAAAGAGCGGGGACCGCTGGTCGCTTCACTGCTGATCGAATCCGATGCCCCGGGCTGCAACAAGCTCGTTCGTGAGCTTCGCGTCATTGACGGCATCAATCGCGTGGACATCATCAACGTCATCGACAAGAAGAACATCTACGAGCAGGAGGCCGTGCATCTGGCCTTTCCCTTTAAAGTACCTGAAGGTGTGATGCGAATGGATATTCCCTGGGCGGTTGTCAGGCCTGAAACAGACCAACTGCCCGGCGCCTGCAAAAACTATTTCACAGTTCAAAGATGGGTGGACGTGTCCAACAAGGATTACGGCGTCACATGGGCAACGCTTGATGCGCCGCTGGTCGAAGTCGGCGCCATTACCTCCGACCCAAGGGGCAAGACCGTGGGATGGATCAAGAGCATTAAACCGTCAACTACATTGTACTCTTATGTGATGAACAACTACTGGGAGACCAACTACAAGGCGTCTCAGGAAGGGCCAACGACATTTCGTTATTCAATCGAGCCTCACCGCAGCTTCGATTCCGGCAAGGCGGCTAAATTCGGTACCGAGCGAAGTCAGCCACTCATCGTTGTGCCGGTTGATAAAAAGACACCCATTCCAAATACTATTATGAACGTCGAGCCTGCGAGCATAATTGTAACGGCCTTCAAGCCCAGTTCCGACGGCAAGGCCTGGGTCGTGCGTATGTTCAATGCAGGCGGGCAATCCGAGAAGGCCACTGTCACCTGGGCCAAACCAGCGCCGGATACGATATGGCTCAGCAACCTGGCGGAAGAAGAGGTCAGTAAGGTAACCGGGCCGATAGAGATGGCAGCCTACGATATTGTCACTTTGCGAACTTCGCTGCCTGGAAAGTAATGAAATGGCGATGACATCACGAGAACGTGTCTTAGCTGCTTTAGAGCACCGGGAAACTGATCGTGTCCCCGTTGATCTTTCCGGGCACCGGTCTTCGGGCATCGCGGCTATTGCGTATCCGAAGCTGCGCAAGTATCTGGGCCTGCCGCCCGGGCCGATTCGTGTTTATGACATCATTCAGCAACTGGCAATTGTCGATGACGATGTGTTGGATCGATTTGGCGTTGACACTATCGAGTTGGGCCGGGGCTTCGCACAGGACAAAAAATCCTGGAGGCCCTGGACTTTGCCGGACGGTACAGCGTGTTTTGTCCCCGCCTGGACGCGACTTGAGCGGGATGATAACCGCTGGGTGATTCGGTCACAGGACGGCAGAATTCTCGCCCACATGCCCGATGGATCGCTCTATTTCGAACAGACCTATTTTCCTTTTCTCGAAGGCGACGATCTGGGCGCGATCTCCGAAGTCCTTGGCGAATCCATGTGGACCGCTATTGCCAGCCCGCCCGGTCCGATTGACGATAAGGAACTATCGGAAGGTGCAAAGCATTTGCGGGCCGGGACAGACCGCGCTATCATAGGCCTTTTCGGCGGCAATCTCTTCGAAGTGGGCCAGTTTCTTTATCGCAACGACCGGTTCATGATGCTGCTGGCCGGCGAACCGCAACATGCTCACCGTTTTCTCGATAAACTCGTCGAAATTCATATAGTCAATCTGGAGCGATTCTTAGCCGCTGTTGGAGAGCATATCGATATTATTCTCTTTGGAGACGATCTCGGGATGCAGACCGGCCCTATGATGTCACCTAAAATGTATTGCGAGTTTTTCAAGCCCCGGCACAAAATGCTCTGGAACCGCGCGAAAGAACTGGCCGATGTCAAGGTCATGCTGCACTGCTGCGGAGGTGTCCGGGAATTGATGCCGCACTTGATCGAAGCCGGCCTCGACGCTATCAATCCTGTTCAAATCAGTTGTTCGGGAATGGACGCCGCAGAACTCAAGGCCGAGTTCGGAAGCGAACTTACTTTCTGGGGCGGCGGCTGTGATACGAGGGATATCCTGCCGAACGGCACTCCGCAACAAGTTGCCGAACACGTCAAACAGCAGGTCGGGACACTCAGACCCGGCGGGGGCTTTGTTTTCCAGCAGGTCCATAACATCCTGGCCAACGTGCCGCCGGAGAATATTGTGGCGATGTTAGACACTGTGAACGCCGGATAATAGGCCGGGGAGAATCATTACATGAGCCCAATCGATTATGTGATAATCCTGCTCTATTTTGCTGTTGTGATCGGGCTGGGTTTCTGGTATCAGAAGCGCGCATCAGAGAACCTGCGGGCATATTTTCTGGGGGGCAAAGGTATCCACTGGCTTGCCCTGGCCATGTCCGGGTCGGTATCAAACTTCGATATTACCGGGACGATGTGGATTATTTCCATCCTGTACGTCCTCGGAATGAAGTCGATGTGGCACCACTGGATGTGGGGATTTTTGATGGGCGCATTTTTCCTGAGCTACATGGGTAAATGGGTCCGCCGCTCGAACGTGATGACGGCGGCCGAGTGGATGAAGACGCGGTTCGGCAGTGACACAGGCGGCCGGCTGGCCCGGACCGCCTACGCCCTGATGGCGGTGCTGACGCTGGCCAGTTTTGTGGGATACGCCTATCAGGGAATTGGCAAATTTGCGTCCGTGTACATCCATCTCGAATCACTGGCCCAATATACTTCCAACCCATGGCTCCGGCACATATTCACGGCACATGAACCGGATTGCTTAGCTGTTTTGATTATTGGAATAACCACTCTCTACGTTGTTCTTGGCGGACTTTACAGCGTGGTCGTAACCGATGTCATCCAAACGATCATTCTGACGCTGGGCAGCATAGTTATTGCCTGCATCGCATGGTCCCACCTGACTCCGGAGCTGATGTCCGGCCTGCCGGAAAATTGGAGTTCGCTGAGCGTGCCGTGGCGGATCGAAGAATTTGCCGGAACGGAGAACGCACAGTTCGAGCTTTTTGGCGCCCTTGTGATTGTCTGGGTCATGAAGGGCCTCCTGCTCAATGCCGGCGGGCCGGCTCAGATGTATGACTTCCAGCGGTTCTTAGCTGCGCGGGACGCCCGCGACGCGGCCAAGATCGGGGCGGCGTGGAGCGTCTTTCTCAGCGTCCGCTGGGCGATGGCTATCGGGATTGTCCTGCTGGCCCTTACGGGAGTCGCCGGCGTGACGGATTCGGAGAAAGTAATGCCGCTGGTACTGCTGAAATTCCTGCCGGCCGGGCTTAGGGGTATCGTTATTGCCGGATTGTTAGCTGCGTTTATGTCCACTTTCAGCTCTACCGTCAACAGCGGGGCTTCCTTTATCGTTCGCGATCTGTGGCAGCCCTACTTCCGTCCCAACGCCAGCGAGAGGCAGTCCGTGCGCTTCAGTTACATCGCGACAATTCTGCTGGTTCTCATCGGCCTCGGCATTGGTACTCAGGCCACCTCGATAGCCCAAATATGGAGCTGGATGATGATGGCTCTGGGCGCCGGCGTGGTAGTGCCGAATGTACTCAGGTGGTACTGGTGGCGCATGAACGGCTGGGGCTATGCGTTTGGAACATTAGGCGGCATACTCCTCTCTTTAGTGGCATTGTTCTTCCCGAATGCTCCGGCATATTATACGTTTCCTTTGATATGTGCCGCTTCGCTGATTGCCAGTATCGCAGTGTCCCTTACGACCAAACCGACTGATGGTGAAATCCTTGTCGCATTTTATAAATCGGTTCGGCCTTTTGGATTGTGGAAACCTATTGCTACGAAAGCCGGTCTATCTATACAAGAGTTGTCCTCCAGGCCGGAAAGCATGTCACGAACAATCGTAAACGTATTGCTTGCCATGCTTGCGATTACCGGTCTGTACCTGTTCCCTATGTATCTCGTTGGCCGCTGGTATCTCTATTCGGTGATATGGCTTGGACTGACGATCATAGCGGTATTCGCTTTAAAATACACATGGTACCGGTTTCTGCCCCCGCCATGCAAGCAAGAAGATATGGACTAGCATCGAGAGTTCGATTTATGAATGATAGCAAAGAAGATCAGTTATATATGAAAGTGGCTATCGAGCAGGCACAAATCGCCGAGGAGAACAGCGATGTCCCCATCGGGGCGGTCGTTGTTTATCAGAAACAGATAATCGGCAGGGCATATAATCAGCGAGAGCAACTTCAGGATCCGACCGCCCATGCTGAAATCATCGCCCTAACACAGGCGGCGGCGTTTCTGGAGAGTTGGCGGCTGCACGGCTGCATGATGTATGTCACATTAGAGCCGTGCACGATGTGTGCCGGGGCGCTCGTTCTGGCACGGATAGACAGGCTCGTCTATGGCTGCGACGATCCCAAGGCCGGTGCGGTCAAGAGCCTGTATAATATCGTTACCGATGAAAGACTGAATCACACAATAAATGTGACTTCCGGCGTCTTAGCCGAAGAATGCAGCGGCCTTTTGCAGCATTTCTTTCGACGCCGTCGAATCGAAAACAATCAGCAGTGACTTTTCCGGCTGTGAACGAAACTCCAGACACACCTTTCTACATCCGGTCTTTCTCTTCGATCATATTCAGAGTAAACGCAAGAACAGGATCCTCAGCGTCCATATACGGGGCGAGCAGTTCATCGTTTACCGCAATGTCCGGGACTGTCCCCCGCTTGTCATCGTCCGGTCCGGGCCTGGGCGCAAAGAAACGCTTGTGTGAGACACTGAATTGTATGCCACTATTGGGCAGAGTGAATCTTGGGCAATCACCAAAACACTCCCGCAATCCGCCTGTTTCTTCACCAACAAGCGTGGCTATATCGAAGTCCTCCAGGACAGCGGCAAAGTCAGATGCCGACGAAAAAGTGGCAGGCCCGATCAATGCATAGACTCTGCCGCCAAAACGAAAACCCATATCATGGGGCCTCTTCAGTCGGCTCCTATATCTGAAGATTCGGCCTCTCATTAAACGTGCCAGAACACCCAACAATCCCTTTTCATACACCTGCTTTGATATCTTCACATCAGAACCTGAGTACATACAATAGGGCTTAGATGTGATGTAATTTAGGATGTAATCACCGGCCCGTGAATTACCACCGCCATTAAAACGCAAGTCAATAATAAGGTTTTGAGAGACTCTGTCGCGGATTTCAGAAAAGACCGCATCGATTGCCTTGCGGCCAGCTTTGGTATAGATGAAATTGTTGTACCGCCAATAGCAGGTACGGTCGTTATGATAGAAACAATGTGTGCTCGGGGGACGGAGGTCGGCCCCGGCTTTGAAGGTTTTTCGATATAGGGGTAAGTCAATCAGGTTGATAACAAGTGTTTCAGGCTCTGTGAGGCCGCGAGTAAGGGTAATTTCCATATGCTGCTCTCTTACGGGCTGCAGCAAGGCCCAGTATATCTGTTGCTTACTCAGGAAACGAGATATCCTGTAAGCTTGCCGTTCCCCGGAGATCTTTGCGAGCATCGGTTGAAGAAACTCTTCAATGTCAACGCCGTTAATCTCCAGCAAACGGGCGCCTTTAATGTGTTCAAAGCTCTCAGTTGTGTTGCGGATAAGTATATGGCCGGCTTGCCATCTCAACCTAAACGGAGGCATTAGGATGGATCGCTCTAATTCAATAAGGTCAGAGTCCAGCCGTAAGCTTGTATGCCCATCGCCAAATGCCGCCGCCGCCTCGGCTACAGTAAGGGCAAGAGAGGCCTTGGATATTCTACCTTTTCGTTGATTTTCCCCCTCGAAGGCAGTTCGGCACCGTTGCTCCAGGGCCTTGTAGTCTGCACCTGAGATATTAGCCAAATGATTTGGGTGAACCTGCTCGACCGTCCTGAAAAAGAAATCGGTGTCCTCGAAAGCGTTATCTAAATCGAGCGGCGGACGAATCGCCCACTGCCACTTATTCTTAATATAGCTGCCGGTTCCGAGGATGGTCTTACCTTGCGCGATAACGTAGTCCGTCACGCCATGGGTTACGTCGTTGATGCCTACCACGTCTTGAGCACGCTGAGCCGTATAGATTAAAACACCGCGGCTCGGATTGTCGGGATTGGGCCAAGCCGTTATGAAACGAAGATTGGTCCCTTCGTATCCCCGATCGGATACGATGCGGTTGGGCTCGATGGTGACGGGTACCTCATCGATATGCTGGGCCAGCCAGAGGTTGCCACGAACAGTACCGTACAAGAGGACGGAATTCGAGCCCAAGTCCCTCTCTAAGGCTTCGGAATCGGTGATAATCTCCGTGTTAGAAGATAGACCTCGCTCCGTGATCATCCTCTCTATTCCGTGTACATGAGCCAATATACGTTCCTGGTCGCCGGCATTATTCTCGCCGGTGGGGACAATAAGAACGATGGATGGATTGTCCCTAAACACACTATTAATAGGCCCGCTAAAAAGCCCTGATTTGTCTGTTGACACTGCTCGCTGGCAGGATGTTCCCAAAATAGTCAAAAGCCACAGTAGACAGACAAGGTGTGGTTTCATTTGACCTGCCTTCGCTGAGTTTAACTAAGCCCAATTACCACTTACACAGGAACAGTTTGTTCCTCGTAAGTCATGCAAATCACCAGAACTACACTCGCATTACAGGTCTCGTTCAGACAACCTTATTCTCCAATTATAATGATTTCATAACTAAATTACAAGGCGGAATCTCGCCTGTTGATTAGCTCAACGATGCCGACGGAGATCAAAAGAGCAAAGCTAATAGTCTGTCAGGCTTAAATCTGTAAGTTGTCATTCCCACCGTTGGGTGGCAGCCTCAAAGCCAAAGGCTTTGGGGATGGTCAATACAAGAGAAACCACCCCCCGATCTATTCGCTTAGCTTGACTGCCGTGCCGTAGGCCAGGAGTTCGGCCGCACTACCCACAACGCTCGTAGTCATGTAGCGAACATTGATTATCGCATCCGCTCCCATCTGTGCAGCCTGTGCGATCATCCTGTTCGTCGCTGTTTCACGAGCCTTTCCCATCATCTCGGTGTATTCGGTCAATTCGCCGCCAAGAATCAGCCTGACAATGGCCGACAGGTCTTTGCCAAGCCATATCGCAAATACCGTATGGCCCTGGACCATACCGAGAACCTCACTCGTATGGCGGCCGGGTACTTCTGTCGAGTTCAAGATTAAAACCGAGCGATCAGGCTCGGTCGACAGCGGCTCCTCTGCCAGCTTTTTGCTAATCTTCTGTTCGAGGGCCAATGTAAGCAAAACAACCAGGATGCCGCCCAGAAGGCAGAAAATCGCTATCCGCAGCCACCAGGGCACAACCGGATCATCTTCAACAATCACATGCCACGGCACCCCGACAAAAACCACAGTGAACAGTCCCAGCACGAAAGCCAGCGAGCCAATTGTTCGAAGTGTTTTCATAGCTTCTCCCTTTACCACAAAAATCATACTCTCAGCTACTATCTTAAAACCGGCGACTCCGGCGAGCATTCAGCGGATTAGAGTTCGCCGAATCGAGTTCTCAGGTTATAATAACCTCATACAAATGAACTCAAGTCAAGATAAAAAACCACTATTTTATTTCCTGTTGCGGAAACAGTATTTGTCATTCCCGCGGAAGCGGGAATCCAGCTTTTTCCGAAAAAACTTTTTGTGCCGGGAAGCTTTTTCTTTTCGTCACGGTTTATCATTGCAAACTACTCATAGTGCTGTTATATTTATTAAAACCAGAGCAATTCGAAAGCTGTGTTGAAAAATTAATAGTAAATAGTCAATAGAAAATAGTAAATTGCACCGGAGAGGTGTCCGAGTGGCTTAAGGAGCAGCCTTGGAAAGGCTGTGTAGGGCTTGCCCTACCGCGGGTTCGAATCCCGCCCTCTCCGTTATAGCAAGACCGCGTTTTTTTGCCGGCCATTCCG
>CBDVBU010000012.1:0-21650 GCA_965372295.1 uncultured Phycisphaerae bacterium | reverse complement strand
CGCTCAACTCGCCGACAGTTTGCTCGGTGGACGAACAACGCACGGACAAGGCATCGACGTACCGGTCGGCCACGGCCCGTTCTTTGGATACGTCCAGCCAGCCGAACCTGCTGATGTCGCCCAACCTCGCTAATGAGATATTCTTGCGGACGGCCAGACTCAGCAGCAGCCCCTGCTCCTTACGATCCTCAGTCAGAAGAGCGATGCCGTTTCGCACAGCGTCACGCGGCCTGCGAATTCCGACCGGCTCGCTCGAACCGTATAAATATATCCGGCCCCGGTCGGCCTTATCGGCACCGAAGACCGCTCGCATTGTCTCTGTGCGGCCGGAACCCATCAGACCTGCGACGCCGAGAATCTCGCCCCGGCAAACTTCGAAGCTGACGTCTCGAACCTTCTCGCCAACGGTAAGTCCGTCAACACGAAGTGCGACCGGGCCCGATTTCGAGCCGTGACGTAACTGCTCCTGCTCCAGGTCGCGACCAACCACCTTGAAGATAATCTCGCCGGGGCTTAAGTCGCCCGTTTGGCCGGTGAAGACGGTTTTGCCGTCACGAAGCACCGTGACACGGTCGGCAATATCTATGACCTCTTCGATCCGGTGCGAAATATAAATGATTCCGACGCCCTCGGCCTTGAGTTTTCTGATCTGGGCGAAAAGCAGCTCGATCTCCCGGTCGGTCAGCGAGGCGGTCGGCTCATCCAGCACCAACATCCGGCAGCGCCGCGAGAGTCCTGCCGCAATCTCTACCATCTGCTGCTGGCCTACGCCAAGGCGCTTGACCGGAACGTCGGGCTCAATATCTCCAAGACCCACTCGCTGCATGACTTGCCTGGCAGCATAGTTAAGCTTGCTGTAATTAACAAATCCGAACCTGCTGGGCAGTCTCTCGATAAAAATGTTTTCGGCAACGCTGAGGTTGGGGATCAAATGCAGTTCCTGCATTACCATTCTTATGCCGTGCGCTTCGGCATCCGCCTTGCCGCCGGGCTGATATGTCTGCTCATCAAGCTGCATCAGGCCCGAGTCGGGGCTTTGCAGGCCGGCGATAATACTAACCAGCGTGCTCTTGCCGGCACCGTTTTCGCCTACAAGGGCGTGGACTTCTCCTTCTCTCAGGTCAAAGTCAACCGAGCAAAGCGCGCGGACGCCCGGGAAAGACTTGCTGATGTCACTGGCCTTAAAAACTGTTTTGCTCATCGCCGGCCTCATTGAAGCGTATCCGCCGTAATAAGATCAACGGGTGTTTCTTTATCCGAAGGTGTGCCCTTTCCTCCGAGCATCTCAAGGGCGTACTCAATACCGAACAGGGCTAGCTTATCGGCGTGCTGATCGACCGTGCACAGAATCTTTCCTTCCTTAAGTAGTCTTCGCATCGCCGTGATATTGTCAAAACCGACAACGAGGACATCATCGGATTTGCCGCCGGCCTTAATCGCAGCTATAGCACCGAGGGCCATGCTGTCATTGGCACAGAGGATTGCCTTGAGATCCGCATACTCGGTAATCAATGCAGAGGCAATCGGTTCGGCCTTTGATGTTTCCCAGTAACCGGATTGGGAACTGACGATGTTCATCCCGGCCGCTTTCATCGCATCTTCAAAGCCGAGCTTGCGCTGAATCCCGTTGAACGCGTTAGGAACTCCCTCGATGACCGCTACTTTGTCACCCGGTTTCAGTTTGCTCGCAAGGTGTTCGCCGGCGAGCCTGGCGCCTTTGCGATTGTCCGGCCCGACAAAGGGAATCTTAACGCCCTTGTCGGCGAGGACGTCGGCATCGAACTTGTTATCAATATTGACGACGATTATCCCGGCATCCATCGCCCTTTTGCACACGGGGACCAAAGCCTTGGAGTCGGCAGGGGCAATCACAATCGCATCAACTTTCTGGGCCATTATCGACTCAACGTAGTTAATTTGTTTTGCAACATCCTGCTCGTCCTTGATGCCGACAACCGTCAGGTCGTACTCCTGGGAGTGTTTTTTGTGATGGGCGCGGGCGCCTTCTTCCATCGTCTTGAAAAACTCGTTCGCCAACGATTTCATAATCAGGGCGATCTTCGGCCTGCCCGTCTCGCGCCGTTTACAGCCGGCCGGCAAAATAACTAAAATCACGGCACAAAAAATAAGGACACTGATAATCAATTTGCTATACTTTCTCATCGTTTACTCCTTGAGCAAATTTTTGTTTCATAAAATTCTCTACTTGCCCTGCATCTGGCATCGAAGATTGCGCTCCCATTTTCGTAACAGACAAGGCGGCAACATGATTGGCAAATAAAGCAGCGTCCCTGAGCGTTTTTCCCTGAGCCAGGCCGACGCCTAAAGAGCCGGTAAAAGCATCTCCCGCCGCGGTGGCATCGACGGCGTCAACTTTGACAGAAGGAACGAATTCCGCCGCGTCTTTCGTCGCCAGTAAGTATCCCTGTGCCCCCATCGTAAGAATAACCGCTTTGACGCCGCGTTCCAGCAGGTCTTTGGCTGCAACCTGCGCGGAATTTTCGTCCGTGACTTCGATGCCGGTCAGAATCTCGGCCTCCGTTTCGTTCGGCGTCAGGACATCCACCATCTGGAGAAATTCGGGGCTGAGCTTTTGTGCCGGCGCCGGGTCCAGGATAAAAGGCACACCGGCATCGTTCGCCAATCGGGCGGCAAACTCAACCGTTTCCAGCGGCACTTCAAGCTGTGCCGCCACAGCACCTGATGAGGCAATAGCCGGTTGAGCTTTCTTAACATCCTCCGGAGATAATTTCAGGTTCGCACCCGGGGCAACGACTATCACATTGTCACCTGCATCGTCAACTGTAATCAAAGCTACGCCGGAAGGAGCCTCATTTGTTTGGACGACATATTCTGTTTGAACCGCCACTTTTTGAAAATTGCTCAAAGATTGCCGGCCAAAAATATCGTCGCCCAATTTCGCCACGAAGTACACTTCTGCGCCCAGTTTCGCAGCGGCAACGGCCTGGTTCGCACCCTTACCGCCGGGCGTCATAATAAAATCTCCACCCAGAATCGTCTCGCCTTTGGCGGGTATTCTCGGAGACTTTACCACCAAGTCCATATTGGAACTACCGACAACCACAATTTTTGGTTTGTTCTGTCCCAAGCCAATCCCACGCAAATCTGTTACTTCGTCAATCTTTCAACCAGTAAATCCTCGAAGGCGCCCAGGTCTTTCCATTCGGTGGCGCAGTCAATCGCTTTGCCGTTTTCGTCGATTCTCGTATGCCCGTCGTCTGTCACCTTGATCGGCAGCTTTTCCATCTTCACCAGTTCGGTTGACATCGCCAGATAAATGCCGACCGTATCGAAAAGAGTTGAGCTGCTCGAATTGCATTTTTGATCGACCCTTTTATTGAGTTCGGCCTCGCTCAAATCTTTGTTCTTGCTCCGTATCCCTTGTTTGTGCCATGCACGATAATTTTCCATTAGCGCGCGGGTTAAAGGGCTGTTTTTGTTAAGCACTTTTTGATACTTGGGGCCTTTAAGCTGAACGATGCCGCATGTATCCAGTGGCGTAATTGTCATATTCCACGGTGCCGTAAAGACCTTTTGTGCTTCTTTGACAAAAGCCTTGACGTTATATTCAGCGCTGGGTGTAGGGTTATTGCCATAGCCCCGACGAACGCTGCCGTGCATGCCGACAAACTCCGCCTTCTCAGCGATCTTCGGCTCGCGCTCGAGCGCTGCAGCGATATTGGGCAATGGGCCGACAGCAACCAATTTTATTGGCCTGCGGGACTTCATGATCGTGTCGATCAAGGCCTGAACGCCATCTTCGTAAATCTTGCCGGGATACGATGACAACTCATAATCTTTCGCCCATGCATCCTGTCGATGGCGACCTTTGTGCTGTTGTACGCCGATGCCGATGGGTATATCCGTCCTGCCGGCGGTTTCCAGGAACTTGGCCACAGTTTTTGCCTTCGATGAAGTGTTACCGACTGCGGTAGTAATCAGTTTAACATCAAACTCGGGAGATTGCAGGAGCATAGCCAGCGCCCAGGTGTCATCGATGTCGTCGCAGATATCGGTATCGAAGATGACCGGGATTTTATGCCCCGACGACCGGGATGAACCGCCGCCGGTCGCACAGGAGCTTGATGTTGCCAGAAACATGACGAGAATCGCCGAAATTGTTATCCACCTGACAGACAAAACAAATGCCCTTAATCGCGCACCGATTGAAATCTTCGCCTCATTCATAGTTTGGTCTCCTAACTTCGAAAATTTCTGTTGTACCAATTGTTCATAATCAATGCGCTTGTTAGTCATTTCGAGCGCAGCGAAGCGGAGTTGAGAAATCTGTTTTTAATAGATTTCTCCACTTCGGGCCACTCTGTGGCCCTCCGGTCGAAATGACAAAGGAGCAAATCTTATTCACAATTGGTGTTATTCACTTATTGCCAACTATATTAAAAGGCCGCACTTTGTCAAACAATTTGATTTTTCCGGTGATTATATGTATATCGTTAACGGCAGGACTTAAAAGAAAATTTGGTGCCGACGCTTACGTGAAAAAAAATCGAATCCTTCAAGAAGGCTCAGTAAAGGTTTAGCTATGCGAGTGGTAATAACAGGCGCGACAGGATTTATAGGCAGAGCATTGTGCAAAGAGCTTTGTAAAGATTACGAAATAATTGCCCTGTCGCGTAACGCGAGTAGAGCTGCCGGATCAGTTGGCGACTGGGCTCAAGTAATCGAATGGGATGGAAGAACGACCGGAAGTTGGTTTCAGCAGGCAAACGGGGCGTTCGCCATTATCAACCTGGCGGGTGAAAATGTTGCTTCGGGTCGGTGGAACGGATCGAAAAAAGCCGCCATACTTCACAGTAGGCTGGATAGTTCGAGAGTAGTAATCGAGGCTATAAAGCAAGTGGACAAAAAGCCAACTATGGTAATTCAGGCCTCGGCCATCGGCTACTACGGCCCGCGAGAAGATGAGCAGCTCGATGAAGACTCGGCGCCGGGCAAAGGATTTCTTGCAAGTGTGTGCCGGGACGTTGAAAGCTCCACGGAAGAATTCGAAAGAATGGGCGTCCGATGCGCTGTCATTCGCACGGGAGTCGTCCTTGGCCGGGATGGAGGGGCACTTGCCAAGCTCGTAAAACCGTTTCGATTTTATCTCGGCGGATATCTCGGCAGCGGCAGACAATGGTTCTCATGGATACATCTTGAAGACCAAATCGCAGCAATAAAATTCCTGATGGAAAATGAACATCTTAAAGGTGCTTTTAATCTCACAGCACCACAGCCGGTCACTATGAAAGAATTTTGTAAGATCCTCGGAAAGGTCCTGCACCGACCGGCCCGACTGAATGTCCCGACCTTCGCCGCCAGATTGGCGTTCGGTGAGATGGCCGATGAGATGCTCCTGTCCGGACAGAAGGTTTTGCCAAAACGGTTGTTGAACACCGGTTTCGATTTTAAGTATACTAATGCAGAACAAGCTTTGAATGACATTACAGGTTAGTTTTTTGGTGGGCCAAGGCCCACCCTACAGCTTCCGAACGATATGAGCAGATGATAAGATCGGAAATCTCATTAACGCATTAAGGAGTTCAGATGTATATAATACCGGCAATCGACCTGCGGGACGGAAAATGTGTAAGACTTATCCAGGGACAGTATGACCGACAAATAAACTATCGGGACAATCCAGTCGAACAGGCCCGCGAATTCAGCTCGGACGGGGCAAAGTGGCTGCATATCGTGGACTTAGACGGGGCCAAAATCGGCAGGCCGGTCAATACCGATACGATATCAGCTATAGCGGCACTTGGGATACTGAACATCGAGGTCGGCGGTGGATTGCGTGACGAAGCTTCCATAAAACAACTGCTCGATTTAGGCGTCAACAGAGTCATCATCGGCACGAAAGCCGTGCAGGACTTCGAGTGGTTCAGCGAAATGGCAAAGAAGTTCAGCGGCAAAATCGTCCTCGGCCTTGATGCCAAAGGCTCGAAGGTCGCCACGCACGGCTGGACGCAGGATAGTTCCCTGACCCTGCTGGAATTTGCCGCCGAGGCGGCGAAACTACCTTTGGCGGCGATAATTTATACCGACATCGCCAAAGATGGCATGATGTCAGGGCCGAACTTCGAGCGAACAAAAGCGCTCGTCGAGGCGGTCGATATCCCAGTTGTCGCATCCGGCGGCGTTAACACTATAGAGGACATTAAGAAGTTAGCCGAATTCAGCCCCGAAGCAGCCATAATCGGCCGAAGCCTGTACGAAGGCACCCTCAAACTTGCCGACGCAATAGATGCTACAAAAGGATCTGAGTAGGAACGCACTCAGTTATACATGAACGATCCTCAATTTGTCACCCCCGCGAAAGCGGGGGTTCATGACAACACGATAGAATTATGGATTCCCGCTTCCGCGGGAATGACAAGGCATATAGCATTTCCTGTCTTCGGCAAAATTTCTCTTGCAATTCCTCACGCCCAGAATACAATTTGTCAACGGTGCGGGTGTTCTTGGGTTGAATCACCAGAGCGATGTGCTATTTGCGTATCGATTAGCGTCATAAAACGATACCGACGAAAACTTAATGATGATTCGTAGCCACGTTTGAAGCGTCAAGGCAAGGCTTTAAGGGGAATGGGGATGTCTTTCGAGCACGGGAGATTCAGAGTGTCATACAGAAACCATGGATACACAGTTGCGGGTAGAGCAACACGGCTCGCTGGAGGGGGCAATGAATCCACGTTTCGTTGACAGCTTACTAGACCAGATTAATGCGGTGATAGAGACCAGCATAAGAGTAGGCATCTATTACCCTAGTGGGAAGCCGCCAGCACAAAGAGAAGTCCAGCAACTTCTGACGATGTGTGAAGCTGTCATCGCGCGGCTGGGCTCCTTAGATTGCACGCACACCAAGCATGCTCAGCAACTCTTGGCCAGTGGTGGGGCAGATACATACGTCCTTGACCGAATGCTTGGAATCCTTCAGTCGCTAAAGATCAGCGTCGCCAACGGGTACCTTGAGAACGCTGAGGAGTTAATTCACGGCGAGGTTTTTGACGATTTCGTTGAGATGGCGGATCACCTACTTTCAGAAGGCTATAAGGATGCATCTGCTGTGATAGTCGGCAGTGCGCTAGAGGCCCATCTAAGGAACCTTTGCGGTAAGAATCAAATACCCACATTGGTTGGCACGAAGAAGGGCGACCGACCGAAGAAAGCAGACCAAATGAACAACAATCTAGCTTCCTGTAATGCGTATGGGAAGCTGGATCAAAAGAATGTCACAGCATGGCTTGACCTTCGCAACAAGGCCGCACACGGCGAATATGACGAATACAACAAGGAACAAGTGAGCCTGATGCTCATGGGAGTGAGGGGTTTCATCGGCAGATATCCCGCATAGGAATTATTAGGACCGCTAGCACAGCTTGAGAATCATCTACCAATTATTGGTTTTGCTCAAACGTTTTGTTCTGGTGGCTCGAATTTGTAGCCGATTTCTCTGATTGTGTGAATGTAGGTCGGGTTGTGTGGGTCGGGCTCGATTTTATTTCTTAGCGTGGTGACGAAGCGGTCGATGCTGCGGGGGCCGACGTAGCAATCATAGCCCCAAACGGTGTTTAGTATATCGTCGCGGGTGAGCGCCCGGCCGGGCTTTTTAAGAAAAAGCTCCAACAACTTGAACTCTTTCGGCGAGAGCTTGATTTCATCGCCTTTACACGTCAACTTTCTGGCGGGAATATCAAGACGAAACTCTGCAAATTCGTACACATCCTGCTCTGCTTGTTTGCTTCGTCTTAAGAACGCCGCGGCACGGGCAAGAAGCTCCTTTATGCTAAAGGGCTTGGTGACATAATCGTCCGCCCCGAGATTCAGTCCCAGCACGATGTCCGATTCCTCGCCCTTGGCGGTCAGCATGATGATTGGCATATCGAGATTTTCCTTGCGGATCAATCTGCATACTTCATAGCCGTTTATCTTCGGCAGCATAATATCGAGAATAATCAGATCGGGCTTTTCATTTAGCGCGGCATTCAGGCCTTCCTCCCCATCGGGGGCCGTCAGCACGCGGTAGCCCTTGAACTCGAAGTTATCCTTTAGGCCCCGCAGCATCGTCGGGTCATCTTCAACTATCAGGATTGTTTCCATCTGGCTCAGGCGGTTTGAATTTATAACCGATGTCTATTATTCTATGGATAAATATTGGATTGCCGGGGTTGGGTTCTATTTTGTCCTGCAAGGCGCCGACTGTCTCGTCAATGTCCCGCAAAGTGACAAAATGCGAATTACCCCACACTGTGCCGCGTATTTCGTCGCAGGTCAAGGTGCATCCGGCCCTTTTCAGAAACAGTCGGAGCATCTTGAACTGGCCGGGGCTGAGCTTTATCTGCTTTCCGTTGCGCGTGAAAGTCTCTGTGACGGTATCGAGCCGGCAGTCGCCGAATTCATAGATGTCCGGTTCGTCGCCACCCCTACGCCGCATAAAAGCTTCGGCCCTGGCCAACAGTTCTTTTATGCTGAACGGCTTTGTCACATAATCGTCGGCGCCAAGATTCAGTCCCATCACAATATCGGATTCCTGGTCCTTGGCGGTCAGCATGATTATCGGCATATCGAGATTCTTCTTACGGATTTGACTGCATATTTCGTAACCGTTGACTTTGGGAAGCATGATATCGAGAATGATAAGGTCGTGTTCTCCCGAAAGCGCTGCTTCGAGGCCCTGCTCACCATCGCGAGCAGTCTTGACACGATATCCCTTTAGATCGAAGTTGTCCTCCAGGCCGCGCAGCATCGCCGGGTTGTCTTCGATAATAAGTACACTCTTCATTATAGTAATCCTCTTCGCCAGCTCTTAATTGCCGGCCGGTAATTTCACGGTAAAAACACTTCCTTCGCCAGGCTTACTGCTGACGGCAATCGAACCTTTGTGGGCATCTACGATAAATTTCGCAATACTCAGGCCCAGGCCGCAACCTTCGGCATGCCGTGCGAGGCTTCGATCAACCTGGTAAAACCTTTTAAATATCTTTTTGACGGACCGGCGTGACATACCTGCGCCGTTATCGGAAACACAAAAACAAACCGAATTGTTTTCGGAAGAAACTCTCAATTCAATCTGCTTGTTATCATAAGAATATTTGTACGCGTTGTCCAGCAAGTTTACAAGCACTGTTACCATCGCATCACCGTCAGCCAGCACATCGGGCAAATCATCAGTGATATTCACATCAAAGCTGCACTTGCCCTTGCTGAACTTTGTCTTAACCGCTTCGGCGGCATCGCGGGCAATCGCAGCAGGGCTCGTCCGGGCCATCGCGAACGCCTGCTTGTTTCGCTCCATTCTCGAAAAGGTGAGGAAATTATCAATTAATCCCGTAAGCCGTTCATTTTCCTTTGAAACAAGCTCGAGATATTCCGTGACCTGCTGCTGGTTTCTGTAGCTACCCTCCAGCAGCGTATCGACCAACACACGCATTGATGCCAACGGCGTCTTCAGTTCGTGCGAAACCGTGGCAATGAAATCGTTTTTCAGCTTGTTTGTCTTTATTTGTTTTCCAACGACCCGTGCGGCCAGCAACCCTGCGGCAACCATTACGGCAATGGCAAGAAATCCGGCCCAGATGTACACCACTTTCTGTCTCTCGGCAGTTTTTTCAAAAATGTCAACATCGCCGAAATGAATTTCAACATTCCAGCCCGAAAAGAATTTTCCCAAAGGAGCTTTAAGAAAACCGGCCTCTTGAGGATTCTCCAAACCCGAGACGTACAGACCGGAATCGTCCGTTATCCTGCAGAAAACACCAAGCTCCTCGATGCCCTCCCGGCATAAATCAAAATCCGATTCAAGCGTACGTGTTTTCTGCAGGAACAAATATGTCCTGCCATCGAAGCTGTGATACATTCCATAAATATCTTCCGGCAATTCCAGCCTGCGAAAGTTATTCTCCTGCCAGGACTCCAGCAGAGTAATAAACATAGGCTGCTCAGGCGCCGCTACACGTGCCTGGGCCTGTCTGGCCTGATATGAGTCTAATACCAAAGATATTTGCTGCCTGAGCTGTTCCGCAAAATCCCACTCGACATCCTGAATTCTGTCCAGGGTGACACTAAGCAACGACACCAGTTGGAGCGCATCATCCGCAAACAAAGGCTCCGATACTTCCGATCTGCCGTACCTGTCAAGAAAAGCTGCCGCCAGTTCTTCGCTTAAAAGCAGTTTTTTTGCCGTTAGAACATGAGATTGCAGTTCTTCAGACCATTCGCTTTTTTCTACAATTTCAAGCGTTTTGCGCAGCAAGAAGATACGCGTCGCCGACGGTATCAACAAGAAATCCGAACCGCTGCCGGCAGTGTAATTGACAGCCGAACCAATCAACTCCTGCAAGTCGGACCGGCCCAGACCATCTTTGGTTTCGTCCTTCAGTTCCACAAGCAAGACTCTCGCCCGCGCAATTAAAGATGCGGAAGCCGAGCTTATTGCTTCGGTAGCATGACCGTAAGCTATATCGCGGCATAAAGTTGTCGCTTTATCAATTTCTCCCATCTTTCTCAAGCAGCGGACCCTGCCCATTAAAGCAGAACATCGCACGTAGCCGTCAACATTAGATTCAGCTATTTGTCCATACAATCCTATCGACCGCGTGAAATCCTTTTCGATAAATTCCGCCGCCCACGCTTTGTTGAACTCCTCCGGCAGCTCATTCGGGTAGTCGACGCCTCCGGCAAGCGGATAAACCAGCGTTCCGTTGCTGTCATAAATAACAACTGCATCACAATTGTACTGGTCGTCTGCTCTGTTGTCTCTTCCCGCAAGCAGGCCGAACATTTCAACGCCCTGACATTCCGCCGCTTTTTGCCGGACCGCATTGATTCGGTCCGACCAAAAATCATCGACACTCTTGCTCAGCGTGTCCAAACGCTGCTGATAAATATCGGTCAGTTTTTGTTTGACCGCCAGACGTTCATTCTTGACCGCCTGACTCATAAACCACAGCAGACACACGGTGGGCAGTATCACCGCTATCGCAAGCAGCAATACCACCCACCATAACTGATTGTTACCAGCCGAAATTTTACCTATCGTTTTCACTTGCTGTCTCTATTTGCCTTCGTTGTAAAGCGCTGTAATCTCGCCGTCACTGAGAGCATAGTTGTAGATGCGAACGTCATCTACAGTACCGCTGAAATAATCCTCAGTCAGCACATGTCGTCCAAATTTCAGAGTCTCACCCTCGGCATCCGGGAGCCCTGAAGGATCTGAATTGTTCGTGATAAGTACACCGTCTCTGTATGCCTTGAGGTTGTATCCATCATAGGTCGCAGCAAGATGGTACCACGTATCGGCTTGTAAGTTTCCGAAACTCGCGGGATACCACGTCCCTTCAATCTGTACGCCCGCCGCCCCACGGAAGTTGTCCATCATGTGGTTCCAGTTGATCTGATAATTCTTTTCGCGATGAACCGGACCGCTCTGGTTTTCTGATGAGGGCGCAGTAGGGCTTTTCACCCATACGGCAACAGTCCAAGTGGACAGGTTGGCAGCGTAACCAGTGTCCACATAGTCATCCACGCCGTCGAACTTCAATGCACTACCTACTTTACCGCCGGACGGTTGCCACTGTGGGCCGCCCACGAGCGTACCATTGTTATCATTGTCGGACGAATCTTCGGCGATGGTCCTCCCGGTCTCATCAAGCTTCCACCAACCGATCAGTCCGGCTAATTCGGCGGTCCCGAAGACACTTGGAGTCTGCCAGGCGTTGTCTTCCTTTCCGCTCCATGTAAGCTTGGTGTCGCGATCACCGCCATCGTCGTCATCATTGACGTGAACATCCAGACCTATCTTCGCACCCGCGGAAGGCTTTGTTCCTAAGGTGGACCATGGAAGCTTGATTTCCACCCGGTAGCCGACCTCTACGCGTTCAACGGCAAATTCCACGCCGGCGGTTCGGTCGTGCTTGAATTCTCCCATGCCGGGATTCGCATCGGCCCACTCGAAGAAGTACTGGTAGTCGTTGCTGCCGTAGCTGCCTGACTTGCTGTTGTCGGCGTCGACGAACACTTCCACAGAGTCATCGAGCCAAAATTCATCCGAGTCGTTTTTAAGACTGTCATCGGTCACATCAACCAGCACGTAGAGGTTCTTTTCATCCCACATGGTCTTGTAATAAGCCGAAAAGTCCTCGTCGTTCGAGGGTGGTGAATATATCACGTTGCCGATCTTGTACTGGCGGGAATCTGACCAGAAGTCATCGGCCCTCCCGTCGATAACCACCGGCCGGCTTACTTTCCTGATACCGGCGGGAACCTGTGCCTGTCTTTTCTCTGCGCGGGCCTGGTTCCGGGCCTCTGATACAACCTGAGACAGTTGCATGACAGGCCCGAACAATTGGTTCAAGGGGGGCAACTCGCTTATTTCGGCACGTATATTGAAGTTGTTCAGTTCTTCGTAAGTACGCAACTGGATAGTGGTTTTGTCACAGCTATCCGCCAACTGATCAAGCAGTTTACCGGCGTTGCTTTCAGAATCATCCGGAAGGCCCATAAGGAAGAAAGTTCCGCCGGCCCGTATCGCACCGCCGACGTTAATCATCGCCAGTTTGCTTGCTCCCGGCGACAATCTATTGAAAGCGTCTTTTAACGGCCCGGCGGAAGTGACGGATTTGCGAGTCCCGAGTGCCGAAGCAGAAGCCTCGATAACACCCGGATTCAACGACAGGACCGTGGTTTTATTTTCCTGGTTCGTATAACAGTGGAGCTTTAGCTTGTTGACAAGTTCAATCTGGTATCTGCCGACATTCGCGTCAGATTCATCATCTCCGGACTGGTTCGCTATCAGATTTGCTGCCGTCAACAATCCAGTCATGATCTGGCGAGTCTGCCGTGGATTCTCACTCGTCAGTACAAGTCCAATAGAACTCGCTATCGGAGGTATTCCGGCAGGAGTCTCGCCGGAGGAAACGGCGGATGGTAAGACAAACAAGGTAACCTGTTCGATATTGGCGAAAATGTCACCACCAATCTCAAGGCCCATCATGTTCCGTATCTGCTCACGTACGGCCTGAGCCCGGGCACTATCAGCTCCACCCGGAGCGACGCTGAGCAGCGCAACGGCACCGGAGGGAACAACATCGAAGGCAGCTTTGCTAAGCTTCGGAGTACGAAACAGATCGTACGCAAGACAATTGTGACCATCCTTGAAACCTACATTTGCTTCGATAGCAATTCCGTTTTCCTGAATGGAAAAAAAGGCAACCAAATCGTCGATATTTTTGAAATCGGCAAAACCGTCAGCGGCACGAATCTGTTCGGGCATCTGTCCCTCAGGAAACAGTTCTTTGAGAGCCGTGTACACCTGATCGACGTTCGCCCAAATAGTCAAGGCATTTTCCTGACGGTCTTTCTTGTTAACCTTGGCGAAGGATTTATTGCTCGAAGCGAGCGTCGGCTTGTTGGTTACGCCCTTGTATTGTTTCACGGACCACGTCAGTTGCCCGGCCGAGTACGCCTGCGGACTGGCCAGAATAACCACCGTATCATCGTATGCGGCGCCTCCCCCTTCAGGAAACTCCACACATTGCATGCCTTCTATGGCTTCAACAGGTTTGCCTAAGAAAACGAGTGCTCCCATGACTAATCCTCGAAGAGCATCGCTCTTTCCGGGAAACAGCACAACGATAACCGGTGGATCCTGCTGAGCAATACCGGTGATGCCCACACCCATGCCGCGTATCTTCTTGAACTCGGCCATCATATTCGGATTCAGAAAACCAGCTATAATGTCCCCGGGTGACGCCCCGCCTTGAGGTGCGCCGCCGATAGCTGCAAGGGGATTTTCAAGGGGAGTCCCCTCGAGCATGTTGAGAATGGTTTCAACTTGCTTGCCGGGGCTGCCGATTTCCACGTAAATCAATGTATCGGGCGGCATCAGAGCCGCCGGGTCGGCATTGCTCAACTCTTGCAGCAGGGGTTTGACCTTGCTGATGATCTTGGTCTGGTCGCTATACCCGGCGAGAAGCTCATCAAAAACCATCTTTGCCTGCTGTTCCTGCTGCTTCTTGAGATAGCACATGCCCTGCCGATACATTGCCTGGGCGATATGAGATCTTTGAGCCGAGCTGTCGGCAATTATCTGCTCATATATCTTGATTGCCGCATCGAGATCGCCATCGACCTCCTCGGCGTAGAGGCCTTCCTGCAGCAACAAACTTGCCGATTTGGCCAGAGCGGCTGAGGCAATCAGAACAACAGCCAAAAACAAAATGATTTTAATGCTCTTGAACCTTTTCATAATCGTGCTCCTTTCAAATAGATTAACAAAAAAACAGTTACTTTTACAGGAGCAATTATGCAGACTAAATATTACCGTTCTGTTACGATTATGTACTTTTTTTATGATTTTTTATGACGTTCTGCAAACATTCGAAATCCGAATGGATGCGCCACTCCGGCCCGATAATACAGCATTACACGCCGCAGAGTCTTATTTTTGAGAAAAGCCAACCTTGAGCTTAAGCTTGATTTTATTATCTACGATATTTAGAATACCTCGTTTGCTCGATTTGCGTAAAACGATGTACGTCTCGAGCAAAACGATTGACTACTTTTGAACGATAAGAGGATCGATGCGCAAATCGGTAAAATATCTCATCGTCGGTATCGGCACGACAGCCATCGTTGTTGCGGCAGTCGTCCTGACCATGTCTCAGGAACGCCGGCTCCGGGCAGAGGATATATTAGCACGTTATCAGGAAGATGTCGAATACGGCAGGCTGACGATTGGCTACCCGCTGGATGAGACGCTTTTTCCCCCGGAAATTGTTCCCCCCACGTTTCACTGGGATGATAATTCCGGATCCGATATGTGGCTCATAAGTATCAGCTTCCAGGATAACGAAGGCGGCATGAATGTTCTGGCGAGCGAATCCAGGTGGACCCCTGAGCAGGAACAATGGCAGACTATAAAGAAGCGGTCCCTGGAAAAGGATGCCCGGGTGACTATTTTGGGTGTCAATCAGAAGACATCGGCGAAAATTGCCTCGGCGGGCCGAATCAAAATCAGAACATCCAAAGACGAAGTTGGCGCGCCGTTATTCTACCGGGAAGTAAACCTGCCCTTTGTCGACGCCGTCAAGGACCCCTCGCTCATTCGATGGCGTTTCGGCGACATCTCCTCGCCACGGCAGCCTCCAATCGTCCTGGAGAATATGCCGGTCTGCGGAAACTGTCACTCTTTTTCCGAACGCGGCGATATCCTCGCGATGGACGTGGATTATGCAAACAGCAAGGGTTCATACGTCATCACGCGCACCGCAGAAGAAATGATCTTCGCGACGAGCGATATCATCACGTGGAACGACTACGGGAAGGAAGATGGGGAACAGACTTTCGGTTTGCTCTCTCAGATCTCTCCGGACGGCAGATTTGTCGTCAGTACGGTAAAGGACAAGTCCGTCTTCGTTCCGATGCCGCCTCTGGCCTTCTCTCAGCTTTTCTTCCCCGTCAAAGGCATCCTTTGCACATACAACAGGCAGGCCCGTACTTTTGAGTCACTACCCGGCGCCGATGACCCGCAATACGTCCAGAGCAATTCGACGTGGAGCCCCGACGGCAAGGACATTGTTTTTGCAAGAGCCAAAGCATATAACCTCAAGGATACCGAAGGCAAAGGCAAAGTGCTCCTGACGCGCGATGAGTGCAGGGAATTCACCGAGGAAGGAAAACCATTTTTATTCGACTTGTACAGAATTCCGTTCAATGAAGGAAAGGGCGGCAAGCCGGAGCCCATCGAGGGAGCCTCCAACAACGGCATGAGCAACTTCTTCGCAAAATACTCGCCCGACGGCAAATGGATCGTATTCTGCAAAGCCAAAAGCTACATGCTGCTCCAGCCCGACAGCGAACTTTACATCATACCGGCCGAGGGAGGCAAAGCCAGAAAATTGCGCGCCAATACAAGCCGGATGAACTCCTGGCATAGCTTCTCGCCGAACGGCAAGTGGTTAGTTTTTTCCTCAAAAGCCTATTCAGATTATACGCAGCTCTGTCTGACCCACATTGACGAACAGGGAAACAGCAGCCCTGCTGTCCTGCTGAAACACTTCACCGCCCCGGACAGAGCCGCGAACATCCCTGAGTTTGTCAATATCAAACCCACTGCAATTCAGAAAATCCGTGAAGAATTCCTGAACGATTATTCTTTCGTGAGAGCCGGCAACGAGTTTTTCAGGGCCGGCGATACGAACAACGCGATCCAGGAATACAGACGCGCGCTGGAGCTGAATCCGAATAACGCCGAAGCAAACCTTAGACTCGGCTTTCTCATGTATAACGCCAAGAAAATGTATAAGGAGGGGATGGCACATTATTTCAAAGCTCTAAAAGCTAATCCGAGCGATCCACGAATACACCACGATTTGGGTATGGCGCTGCTGCATCAGAGGCAATTTGACCAGGCCATAACACATCTCTCGGAAGCTCTGCGGGGTATGCCCAACGGCCTCAACAAGCAGTACAATCCCATCGGCATGCACCTCAACCTTGCTCTGGCGTTATCTTACGCCGGAAGGTCCGAAGAAGCAATTACTCATTTCTCCGAGGTCTTACGCCTCGATCCGAACAACGCTCCAGTTCACTACAGGCTGGCGATAGCGATGGCCGATCAGCGAGACCTCGACGGGAGTCTCAAGCATTACGCAGCGGCAGTACAACTAAAGCCGGACATTGACACATCGCCGATGCTCCATTACCTGCTGGCGATGAACTATACCGAGGCACGGCGATTCAGCGAAGCTGGCCAGTCGGCTGAAAAGGCGCTTGGTCGCGCGAACGCCGCCGGAGACGTAAAGCTTGTACAGGAAATCAACAAATTGCTTGAATTCTGCAAAAATCAAGGCTATTCCTCGAAGCAAAGCAATGAAAAGTAATATCGTCATATATCTCGTTGTGAGCATCAGTGTGGTGGTTATTGCAGCGGCAGTCTTGCTCGTCACTTTCTACAAAGCTGAACCTGGAGCAGAGGGCATATTAGCACTGTATCGGGATGATGCCAAATACGGCAGTCTTACGATCGGCTACCCGCTCGATGAAACGCTTTTTCCGCCTGAAATTGTGCCGCCCGTATTTCGCTGGAAGGACGACAATTCCAACTCCAGCACATGGCTCATCTCTATCAGGTTCGGGGACGACAAATCCGGCATGAATTTCCTCGCTCGTGAACCACAGTGGACACCTGAGCCGGAGCAGTGGGAAGCCATAAAGAAGCGGTCACTGGAGAAAGATGCCGAAGTCACCATTCTGGGTGTCAGCCGTGGAGTGACGGCAAAAATCCTCTCGGCAGGACATGTCACGATTAGAACATCCAAAGACGAGGTCGCCGCACCGTTGTTCTATCGTGAGGTAAACCTGCCCTTTATCGACGCCGTTAAAGACCCCTCGCGCATCCGGTGGCGTTTCGGTTCTATTTCTTCGCCGCAGCAGCCTCCGATTATTCTGGAGAATCTGCCGGTTTGCGGGAACTGTCACTCGTTTTCCCGGGACGGAAAAACACTCGGATTAGACGTGGACTACGCCAACGACAAAGGCTCATACGCGATTGCTACTGTCTCAGAACAAATGGTTCTCACCAGGGACACGATTATAACGTGGAGCGATTACAAAAAGGACGATGAGCAGGAGACGTTCGGCCTGCTCTCGCAAGTCTCCCCGGACGGCAGGTTTGTTGTCAGCACGGTAAAGGACAAGTCTGTTTTCGTTCCAAGACCGGACCTGGCTTTCTCCCAGCTCTTTTTTCCATTCAAGGGTATTCTGGCCGTGTATAACAGGCAAACACGTATTTTTCAGTCGTTGCCGGGGGCGGATGATCCGCAATATGTCCAGAGCAATCCGGCCTGGAGCCCCAACGGCAAATATATCGTCTTTGCCAGAGCCAAAGCGTATGACCTTAAACGCACTTCTGCAAGCGGCAAAGTGCTTTTAAGCCCCGAAGATTGCAAGGAATTCCTTGAAGAAGGAAAGCCGTTTCTTTTTGACTTATACAGGATTCCGTTCAACGACGGAAATGGCGGCACGCCCGAGCCGATCCGGGGCGCTTACAACAACGGCATGAGCAACTACTTCGCGAAATACTCGCCTGACGGCAAGTGGATTGTGTTCTGCAAAGCTAAAAGTTACATGCTGCTCCAGCCTGACAGCGAGCTTTACATCATACCGGCCGAAGGCGGCACAGCCAGAAAACTGCGCGCCAATACCAGCCGGATGAACTCCTGGCACAGCTTCTCGCCAAACGGCAAGTGGCTGGTGTTTTCCTCTAAAGCCTATTCGGCCTACACGCAGCTTTTCCTTACACACATCGACGACGAGGGACGCAGCACCCCTGCCGTCCTGTTGTCGCATTTCACCGCACCGGACAGAGCGGCTAATATACCTGAGTTTGTCAATGCCGAGTCCACGGCAATAAAAAAAATCAGCGAGCAATTCGTGGACGATTATTCTCTGGTGAGAGCTGCGAACGAACTGCTCAAAGCCGATGATTTCGACCAAGCGGAACAAAAATGCAGAGAGGCGCTGGAACTGAACCAAAACAACGCCCAGGCCCACTACACGCTGGCGTGCAGCCTCGAACCCAGGGGCATGCTCGAAGAAGCCATATCCCATTTGTCCGAGGCTGTGCGACTTGATCCTAACTATGCCGATGCGCACTACAATCTCGGTCAGGCGATGTTCCGCAAACAGAAGCCCGATGAGGCAATAAAACATTTGTCTTTGGTTGTGCAGCTTGAACCGGACCACGTCAAAGCCCGTAACAGCCTGGGCGCCATCCTGCTCACAAAGGGGATGGTCGAAGAGGCTGAGCCGCATTTGTCGGCAGCGGTGCGTCTTGATCCAAACAACGTCGATGCACAGTACAACCTCAGCCAGGCGATGCTCCGCCAGGGAAAGACCGACGAAGCAATCGAGCATTTGCGAGAGGTGGTGCGGCTGAAACCGGACGACGCCGATGCACACTATGCCCTTGGTATAAGTCTGGCCGGCCGGGGAAAACTCGATGAAGCGATCAAACATTGGGCACAGGTTGTGAACTTGAGACCCGATTTTACGGGCGCGCACTACAACCTGGGCGTCGCACTGGCCCGACAGGGGAAACTCAATGAGGCGTCCGGACATTGGCTGGATGTGATACGTCTTGAGCCGAATAACGCCGAGGTTCATTACATGCTCGCCAATTCACTGGCTGCTATGGGAAAGCTCGACGAGGCGATCCGGCATTACTCGAAAGCCATACAAATCAAGCCGGAAATCGACACCTCGCCGAGGCTGCACGATCTTCTGGGAATAAACTATGCCAAAACAGGCCAGTACCAAAAAGCTGTTTCATCCGCCCGGAAAGCGGTCGATCTGGCTCGTGCCGCGGGACAGGAAGCGCTCGCACAGCAAATCGAGCGGCGAATTGAACTCTACAAGCAAAATAAGCCTTAGAAAATCCCTCAATGAAAGACATCAATGAATGACCTTATTTCAACCGGTAGAATCTTTCCGACCGGTGCCGGAATTTAGCTTGATTTTTCTACCCATAATGTTTAGAATAGAGGAACTATAAATTAGAAACTTCGAATGGAGCAAGGGACATTAACAAAACATGACAGCAAACTTAGATATACGCAGCGTCGAGTCGCCCGGAGCGACCGAAATCTTCATTTCAAGCACACCTCAGGAAAATGTGCCGTTTCAGGACCAGGCCCGGGATATCTTTGCCGGAATCAGTGATGTTCTCCGCTCAAGAGGCGCCTCCATCCTTCAGGAGCGGATTTTTTCCACCCAGGCCGCGGCCGAGACTCTTCGCAAGGCACGTGCCCAGGCCTACGGCGACCTCGACGATGGAGTTACCCCGAGCTTCCTGGTAGCCCGGGAAGGGCTGTCCGGCCAGGTAGCCGGTGTGCAAGTCCACGCCGTCAGCGGCGACAACAGGCCGGAAGTAGTACAACTGGACGGAAATGCCTGCGGACGAATCTTTCGCTCGCCCGGCTGTACTTATCTAACACTTTCGTATATATCCGATCAGCAGGATGAACAGGCTCCCGCACAAGCACGGATCATGATGCAGAAAGGTGACGCGATACTCCGGAAGCTCGGCACCGATTTCCTGTCGGTGCCCCGGACCTGGATGTGGCTCAAGGACATTCTTTCATGGTACGACGACTTCAATCACGTCCGGACGAACTTCTTCACCGAATGGGGCCTGGTCGGAGCCGGGACCCGCCAATCAATGCCCGCCAGTACCGGTATCGGGCTTGGCCCGGCCAATGGGGGCCACTGTGCGATGGACCTGACGGCCGTGCTCGAACCGAACGACGCCACGCAGTACCTCCAGGCCGCAGGAAAGCAGCATTGCGCAATAGAATACGGCTCAGCCTTCTCGCGGGCTTCAAAAGCAACCACGCCGGCGGGTCAAACAGTATTCGTCTCCGGAACCGCCTCGATTAATACCGATGGCCAAACCACACATATCGGCGACGCTGCGGGCCAGATCAAGACGACCATCGAAAACGTCCGAGCCGTGCTCGGAGATATGAACTGCGGCGACGAGGACGTTGTGCATGTAATCGCCTACTGCAAGACAACCGAGATCGAAAAGGTATTTGAAGCTCACAAGAAAGCTCTCAACTGGCCCTGGATAACGGTCATTTGCGATATCTGCCGCCCCGACCTGCTATTCGAAATCGAAGCCACCGCAATGCCCAGGTAGGGGTGACCTTATATGGTCGCCCAGGCCTTAGCAAACCGCTAACAGAAGCACCAATCTTTTCTGCAATAAGCACAAAAATCATCGATGCGTATGAATTTGGCTTTGAATTGGCTTTGTTTTCTTCGGCTCGGCAGGCCGGTTTTTTACCATATTTTCCTTTCATATAAGAGTTTGCGCCATTTCAGCCTGCCGGCAAATTGGCTTTGTTTTTTCAAATTCCTTTTCGCAATACGCATCACGCAGTACTCAAAACGAAATAAATTGGCTTTGTTTTTTCAACCCCCAGAGCAGGCCTGGGGGCTAACTGAGATTGGCATTGATTGGCTTTGAATTGGCTTTGTTTTTTCAAATCGCTTTCTTTTAGACACGGATTAACTTGGCGCGGCCTCGGGCTTCGCCCTTTGGCCGCAACCAAAAGATTATAGAGGGGGCTCTTGCGGATCCGGCGAATTGTTTTTCGCCTTCGCCTTTCTTTTCGCCGCCTCAGTTTCTTGCGAAGGCGGCGAAAAGCGGACTACGGCGAAAAACAAAAGCCAAAAGTTCTTCTTTGAAAAAAGTCTCATAACGTATTACAAATAAATAGGTTATAGTTGGCCATCCTTAAAAGCACGCATAAAAAACAAGGAGTCGAAAGATTGTATTACCAATTAACACTGTTGTTTGAGCCACAGAAAAATAATCAATAGTCAATAATAAATCATAAATAACAAAGTTTTCTCCATTTTCCATTCTCAATTCACAATTCGACATACGATGCTCGTATGTTAGATGTATATTATATCATATGACATGTTTAATTTCAAGAGAATTATGAGAAAATCTCCGTGAGACGAAACTCGTATAGCGTATATTGTATATCGTATGTCGTATGTGTTGTCTTGTCCTGAGATAGGTTGTCAGATAAATGATATGATAACTTATTACAGGA
>CBDVBU010000011.1:0-21727 GCA_965372295.1 uncultured Phycisphaerae bacterium | reverse complement strand
TGAGCCTTTCGGAAACGAGCTGGCGCGCCAGGTAAATATCGACATCATCCTCGAAATAAATGTTTACGGTGGAAAGTCCGAGCGACGATATCGAGCGGATTTTCTTGACGCCGGGCATACCTCTCATCGCCACTTCGACCGGGCGAGTGACGAACTGCTCGACCTCCTCGGCCGCCATTCCTTCGAGTTCCGCGAATACCTGCACCAGATTGGGACTGATATCGGGAAACGCATCGATAGATAGTTTCGACAGAGAGAATGCTCCCGCCGTGCTTACGGCGACAAAACCCAAAACTATCAACAACTTATGTTTGAGGGAAAACTGAATCAGTCTCGTAATCATACTGAAATAACTCCAAGAGTCTTAATGAACGTGGCCATGGCCGGCGTGCGCGCCACCGGCAACTTTTTGTAGTTCGGCTTTGAGCCGGAAACTGTTTTTAGTGACTATTTGCTCGCCGGGTCGAAGCCCCGAAACAATCTCGACACTTACATCGTTGGCTCGGCCAAGCGTTACCGTCCTGGCTTCAAAACCGTGGTCACTCTTTACAAAAACGGCCGGCTTGTCGTTGATATCCTGAATAACGTCCTTTGGGACGACGACTTTTGCGGTGACCTTGTCGACGAGGACATCGGCGGTCACAAACGTACAGGGCCGCAACGTGCCGGAGGTATTGTCCAACACGACTCTTGCCGGGGCGGTCCGGGTTCTTTCTCCTACAATCGGGCCGACATAGCTTATTTTGCCATTGACTTTGCCGGCAGCCGACCCGACGGTAACCGCAACGTGTTGGCCTGGTTTGATAAGCGGCAGGTCTTTCTGGTAAATATTCAAGTCTATCCAGACGGTGCTAAGGTCTGCAACGGTAAAGGTGCAGGATTCATCGCTCAGCTTTTCGCCAAGGGTTATGTGCTTCTCGATAACCGTAGCGTTAAAGGGAGCACGCAAAGGATACCAGGCAAGTCTCTCGTCCTGGGCGCCCGGATTTACCGCGACCGGTTGACTGCCTTGTGCGGTGCGTTCGGCGGCGCAGTCGGGGCAATTGGGATCGTCACAATCCTCCTCCTGGCCGCCGGAAGTCTGTTCTTGTGCGAAGAGCTGGATGTCGTTGATGTCCTCGGCGGTGAGGCCCATCACGTATAGATTACGCTCGGAACCTTTGAGCTGGATCTGGCGGACCTGCTGGGCGCGTTGTGCTTCCAGCAAATTTCTTTTGACTTCGAAAGCAATACTGTCACGAGTCGCAGCGTACTTTGCATCGGCCTTTTTGTAGGTGTTCTCGGCGGCAAGGTAGTCTTTCTCGCTGGATATCTTTTTGTCGAAAAGCGATTTTTCCCGCTCATAAGCGGATTTGGCAAGGACGAGTTCGGCGTATGATGAGACCAGCATAGTGTGATTGGCATCCAGGGCCGCGCCGCTGACCTGCCGAATGGTCTCCAGTGACGGGAAAGATTTCAGAGTTTCCAGCAGTACCATTGTGCTGTCGGATATCTGCCGGGCACGTGTAAGGTCCATTGAGCAGCAGCCAACCTCGGCCCAGTTGGTGAGATAATCCACTTTTGCCTTGCCAAGCTCGGAACTCTCAAGCCATGCGAGGATTTCACCGGTTTTGACCTTTTCGCCGACATTCTTAAAGACCTGGCGAACAACGCCGCTCGCATTGGGCATAATGTGTGCCATGCGGTCGGTGTTGATTACAATTTGACCGGATACGCTCACATGAATATCGACTTGTCCTGGGCCTGCTTTGCCGAGTTCTATTGCATACCTCTCGATTTCGTCCTGCGTTAATTCAACGACTTGTTCGTCGCCATGGTCGTGGCCTCCGATTGCGTGCTCAGCTTCGGCAACGGCATCGGCGCCCTTTGTAACGACGCGATCACCTGACGACAGGCCGGAGAGTATCTGGACAAAGCCATCGGCGAGACGTCCCGTCTCGACGGAACGTTCCTCGAATGTCTCGCCGGCCAACTGAACGAATACCACATGTTCATCACCTTCATCTACAATGGCGGACTCCGGAACGGCCAAAGATTGAGTATCTCCTGTCTGCCGGAGTTGAACCGTCTCTGTTTTGGTCGGTACCTTCCACTGCTGTTCCTTGAGGAAGCTTATCCCGTCAACCTGGCCGGTGGGAAGGGCGGCATGAAGTTCATCATGTGAGGCATAAACTTTGACAGGCGGCAAAGAAATGATGTGGTCTTTGCCTTCGAGCGGAATTTCCAGCGAGATGGTCCAATCGCCCGGCTTTGGGAAAGTCAATTCGGGAATATATATGCCGTCTCTGGCGGGCTTCGGCTCGGTGTGTTTGATAGGAGCCGCCGATCCAAGCTGCAGAATGAACGTAACCGGGCCGCTTTTGCGTGGCTCAAGTGTTAACAGGTCGGAGACATGGGTAACAAACGGCGCCGGCTCATTAAATTCTATTAAAGGGTGCTCAAGGAAGATTTCGAATCGTTCATCCCAGACAGTGACCTGGGAGTTTTCATCGCCGTGTTGATGGACATCGTCAACAGCGCCGCCTGCCTCTGCGGCATCGTGTGATCCGAAGTGCAGATTCCCCGTATGCCAAAGAACGGCACCGGCGATAACAACTAATATGAGCAAGACCGTACCAAGGTTATTTGCTTTTAGTATGTTAGAAGTATTATTTTGGCGTCTTTTTTCGGACATTATGGAGTCCTCCTATTTATTTTCCTGAGCTTTTGCTTCGAGAGTATTTTGTACGCTGTCAATGTCCCGGCCGATTAAACGTTCTACATCAGCCTTTGCCTTGTGATATGCGGTTAAAGCTTCGATATATCTTCCCCTGACTTCAAAAAATGTGCGCTGGGCGTCTAATACCACCAAATATTCGAACTTGCCTTCACGGTAGCCCTGACTGGCGGCATCGAAGGCGCTCCTGGCAAGCGGCAATACATTGTTCTTGATGATAGTTATCTCGCTGAATGAGCTTGAGAGCTTTGTCGAAGCTTTGGCTAATGTGGCCCGAAGTGTGGTTTGGACCGCTTTACGCTGCTCTTCGGTCTTTGCCAGCATGTACATGGCCTCCTGGATATTTCCCTGATTTCTGTTAAACAGGGGAATGGGAATTGAAAGGCCCAAAATAAATGCCGAATCGTCTCCCTCGTCGAAATACTGAATACCGCCTCCGAGTTTTATATCCGAAGCGGCTTTGGCTTTCTCCAGTTCCAATGCGGCCCGGCGTCTTTCTTTTTCTGCCGGCCAGCGAGCCATATCCGGATTCTGTGAAATCAGACCAGCCAATTCCTCAAGGGATGGGGCGGGCGACAGGTCGTAGAATCCTCCCGAAACCTTTTCGAATGCGGGATTCGAGCTGCCCCATGCGGCCGCCAATTGGTAACGCGCCGAAACCAATTCTTTGCCAGCCCTTTCGAATTCGATCCGTGTATTTGATAAAGCGATTTTCGCCTTCGTCTCCTCGACGGGTGAGTCCTCCCCGGCCCTGACCCTCTCGGCAACAGTTGAGTAGGCCTTTTCGGACAAATCAACCAGCTCTTTCGAAAGGCTCAACTGCTCCTGTGCCGCCAACACATCGATAAACGCTCTGGCCACATCGCTCATTACATCAAGGCGTTTGGACTTGAAATCCAATTCGGCAAGATTTTGTTCAAGAACCGCTAAATGCGTTCGCTTGGAGCGTTTATCCGCAAGCTCAATCAACTGGCCGATCTGGATGCTGGTTTCCGAGGAATCGAAACCGGTCCGGCCGCCCGTGCCTCCGAATTCCTCGATTTCCACTTCGATTTGGGGATTCGGCAAGAGACCGGCCTGTAGTTTTCGCGCCTCGGCAGCCCTTATATCCAGGGAGAACGCTTTGAGTTTTGGACTGTTGGCCAATGCAAGAGTCACAGCGTCACGCAAAGTGATAGTGCCTGTGGGATCATCCTGTTGTGAGGCCGGAGCGGCGGTTGCGTTTGTTTTGTCCGGCATATATTTGGTTTGCGTCTCTTGTATCGGGCCGTTTTCTGCAAACGGAGCAGCATTGTTATTCTGATGGCCGCAGCCGCAAAGTACAATCGCCGATGAGATTATTAGCAATATAGAGTTTTTGCTTAACATATATGGAATTCCCCAAAAATCTTCGATGGAGTTTATTGATTCCAATTGGAGAAACGAAAAGCCGCCGGCAAAAGACCGCAACGGCCTTCATCGAGACTTTTTTAACAATTCGGAATGATGTTGTAAGGCTACACTAACAGGATAATGGAGCGCAGAAAGCGATTCTCATCCGTAACGGAGAAAACTCGGCAGGGAACAGCCGGTAGGGTGTGCATCGCACACCATTTATCGGGGATGATGGTGTGCGATGCACACCCTACAAGAGAAACGAGTTTGTTTGAATTAGGCTTGACAGGTTTTAGCGAAAGTCGATTGTCGGTCGGGCCTACAAAAATCGGAATATCAATGCAGGGCTTGCAATGCGGACTTTCCAAATGTCCATCGTGTTCATGTTCCAGTAAAGATGGATCGTTCTGTTCGATATGCGAGTGGTTATGACAATGTTCATGGATGATCGGCTCCAAGGCGATATGGCCATTTGCACCTATGCAAAGCGCAAGCTCGCCCGATGTATTGCCCGCCATGAATACGTAAATGAGCAAAACAACCAGTATTGAAGTAGCTGTCGTCTTTTCCGATCTCATTTGTGCTTTATTAAAATCCTAACCTCAATGGTTTTAATACGTTAGAGAAGCTTTCGACTTCTTACTATAAGTTCTTTAGTAATTATACTATACGATTTTAAGTTTCCGGTGTTCGCAAGTCAAGGAGATAATCAACGCTGTCAAGTAGGCTTAGAGGATTGACAAGGGCGTCCTGAACAAATATATTGAGGTTTATATATCTGATGCAATGAATCCGGACTATAGAATGTTCGATTTATGGAGCCGAATGAATCGTGAAAACATACGAACAAATCAACAATCGCATCGAGTCGGGCAAGGCTGTTGTTCTGACTGCGGAAGAAATTATCGACTACGTTGACGAGAAGGGACTCGCGGCGGCAGCGAAAGAAGTCGATGTCGTTACCACCGCGACGTTCGGCCCAATGTGCTCCTCGGGATGTTTTCTTAACTTCGGGCATTCCAGGCCCAAAATTAGAATGTCGGAAGCCTGGATCGAGGATGTTCTTGTCTACACGGGTGTTGCCGCTGTCGATGTTTACCTTGGCGCTACACAACTGCGGCATGGCGACCCGGCTAATATGTACCATCCGGGAGAGTTTCGATACGGAGGCGGCCACGTGATAGAGGACCTCGTAGCGGGCAAGAAACTTCAGCTTTTCGCGCTTTCTTACGGAACCGATTGTTACCCGCTGCGTGAGATCCGCACGTATTTTACGATTGACGATCTGAATCAGGCCATCATGGTAAATCCGCGAAACTGCTATCAGAACTATAACGTGGGGATAAATAATTCGGACCGGCCGATATATACCTACATGGGTACTCTCGAACCTGAAAGGAAAAATGCAAATTACTGCTCTGCGGGTCAGTTGTCGCCGCTGCTTAACGATCCTTATTACGATGTGATCGGAGTGGGAACCAAAGTCTGGATGGCCGGCGCCCGGGGGCACGTTTACGCCGAGGGAACCCAGCACGCCGGCGGCTGCGAGAGAACGCCCGGCGGGATTCCCAAAGGAGGGGCGGGAACCCTGGCACTGACCTGCGACATGAAGAAGATGCGCCCGGAGTTCGTGCGGGGAGTGACTTTTAGCGGGTACGGCGTCTCACTGGCGCTCGGAGTCGGAGTGCCTATTCCCATTTTAAACGAAGATGTGCTGAAGCGAACTTGCGTGCGTGACCGTGATATTCCGGCGCCCGTGGTTGACTACAGCCTGGACTATCCACAGAATAACGGCAAAGTCGTATGCTACGTCAACTACGAAGAATTGCGAAGCGGCCAGATCGAAGTGGAGGGCAAAAAGGTGGCGGTCGGCTCGCTGTCATCATACTATAAGGCGCTCGAAGTCGCTCATCTGTTGGCCGACGAGATCAGGCGGGGCGATTTCCAGCTTGCCGAACCCATTGCGCCTCTTCCGAAAGATACGAAAATGAAACCCCTTGTGACAAGGGAGAAGCCGTTATGAGTGAAACCGTAACAAAGAAATTGATGCTGTTCTTTCCCAAATGCGAATGCGAGAAGCCGATTATTTATCATTTGGTGAAAGATTACGATCTCGTGGTAAACGTATATCGTGCGAAGGTCACTCCGGAGGAGGAAGGTTATCTCGTGCTGGATGTCACCGGGACCGAAGAGGATATCGAACGGGCCATGGCCTTCGTAAAAACGTTTGATGTCTCCATCAACTACAGCGGCAAGGGGGTGACACGCGACGAAAATAGTTGTACGCACTGTGGCTACTGCATTACCTATTGTCCCACGGGCGCCCTGCGTATAGACGACAAGACGACGCGAGAAGTCATTTACAGCGAGGCCGACTGTATCGAGTGCCTGGCATGCATTCGCATCTGCCCGTTCGGCGCGTTGGCCTCGGCGTTTTAAACAGCATTTGCCGTGCCGGTTAACGTACGTTCATGAGCCAGAAACGAACTTACAGGACTTTCACTTACCGAGAGGCGGTCTTCCGCATTTGTTGTGAGAAGTTCGATGCCGTCACTGCCGAGATCGTACGTCAGCGGCGGATACTGGAGGATTATATCGATCACCATCCTGGTTTTCGCCGGTCCCTCAAACCGCTTGATTTGCTCGCCGGCGCACCTGAGGTGGCGCAAAGCATGGCCAGGACTGCAAGGCTTGTGGGTGTCGGGCCGATGGCCGCCGTCGCGGGCGCCATGGCCCAGCGTGCAGGCCGGGCGGCTCTCGATGCCGGGGCACGCGAGGTCATCGTGGACAACGGAGGGGATATTTATATTCATGCCGTAGAGCCGGTAATCATCGGCCTCAAGACGGGTACGGCCGATTTGGCCGACAGGCTTGCATTCTCGCTGCAGCCGGATGATACACCAATTTCGATATGCTCTTCGTCGGGACAGATGGGGCGCTCAATGAGTCTGGGCGAGTGTGATCTTGCCACAGTTGTAGCGAAAGATACTGCACTGGCGGATGCAGCCGCTACTCAGGCCGCGAACCTTGTCAGGACCGTTGATGATATCGACTCGGCTCTGGAGAATATCGCCGGCATCGAAGGCGTTGAAGGTGTGATAATTATCAAGGGTGCCCGGGTAGGACTCGCCGGAAAGTTGCCGCCGTTGGTCAAGATAAAGTGATGCTCCGGCCCCATCTTGATATGAATGGTGCAAATCACCACAAAAAACGATACAGTATGTTGGTTACAATTTAATGCTTAAGGAAAGGTAATTGCAATGACAGAATCGCGCAAGACAACCAATCGTAGAGAGTTTCTTAAAAGGCTGGGCCTGGCCGCGGCGGCTCTTCCGTTCGCTGTCGAATCTGCTATCGCACAGCCGGCATCCAATGTCGGCAGGAAACCGCGAAACGTTATCTTTATCCTTAGCGACGATCACCGCTACGATTTCATGGGCTTTCTCAATAAACCCAAATTCCTCGAAACTCCGAACATGGACCGTATGGCTCGCGAAGGCGCTTATATAAAAAACGCCACCGTTTCGACGGCTCTGTGCTCGCCCAGCCGTGCCAGCATCCTGACAGGCCAATACGCTCATAAACACGGTGTCGTCGACAATAACAGCCGCGTGCCGGAAGGTACCCGTTTCTTCCCCCAGAACTTGCAGAAAGCAGGCTGGCAAACCGCCTTTATGGGCAAATGGCACATGGGCCACGCCAGCGACGAACCCCGGCCCGGCTTCGACAAGTGGATCAGCTTCAGAGGGCAGGGCGTCTATTTCGATCCCACCCTCAACATCGACGGCAAGCGAGTAAAACGCAAAGGTCACATCTGCGACCTGCTCACCGACTATGCGCTGGACTGGATGAAAAACGACTGCGACCGGGACAGGCCTTTCATGCTGTACCTTTCTCATAAAGCCGTTCACGCCATGTTCGAACCGGCCAAACGGCACCTCGGCAAATATGAAAACGTCAAACTCGAATATCCCAAAAGCATGGCTTACACCGAAGAAAACTACGAGGGCAAACCTGACTGGGTCAGGGAGCAGCGTAATAGTTGGCACGGCGTGGACCACATGTATCACGGCCAGATGGATTTCGACACATTTTACCGCCGGTACTGCGAAACCCTGCTCAGCGTCGATGAGAGCATCGGTCGGGTAATTAAGTACCTCGAAGATAATAATCTTGCCGAAGAGACCCTCGTTATGTACATGGGCGACAACGGTTTTGTATTCGGCGAGCATGGCCTTATCGACAAACGTCACATGTACGAAGAATCCATGCGCGTGCCGTTCCTGGTCTGGTGTCCCGGCATGATAAAACCCGGCTCGGTTATTGAGGAGCTTGTCCAGAACATCGACATTGCCCCGACCGTCCTGGATATAGCCGGTCTCGAAACACCTGATCGTATGGACGGAAAATCCTTCCTGTCCATCCTGCAGGGTAAAAAGATTCCATGGCGCGACTCTGCTTTTTACGAATACTACTGGGAGCGCAACTTCCCCCACACTCCGACCACACACGGCGTACGCACCGACCGCTACAAGTACATCCACTATCACGGCATCTGGGACATCGATGAACTGTACGATCTGAAGGATGACCCCGAAGAAATGAACAACCTTATCGACAGCCCCGAACACCAGAAGTTGATTAAGCAACTCAACGACCGCATGTTCGAATGGCTGGAAAAAACCGACGGCATGCTGATTCCGCTGCGCCGGGATACGGCTTTCCGCGCGGTCGAGCGCAATCCCGACAAGATCAGAAAATGACAACCAGAAGGAGCTGTTAAAAAAGTCCCGCAGTCACGGTTGAGATTGCCGCGCGATTCTTTGAATCGCTCGCAATGACATGGAAATATGCTTCTTGTCATTGCGAGCACCTTGCCTGATTCTCAGGATGCATAGAAAAGAAAATAGCCCACTAATGTCATTGCGAAGGAGCGCAGCGACTGTGGCAATCTCAATCCTTCCGCTGCAAATACCGTCTATTTTCTTAGGAGGAGCGTAGCGACGAAGCAATCTCAGCTTTTTCAACAGAACCAAAGGATCCTATTTATTTTTGACCACGGGTGCGGTTTGCTCGCCGCTTGTGACGCCCGGCGGTAATTCCATGATCTTGATGTTGCGGAAATGGATTTCGGCGCCTTCGGACTCCAAACAGATGTAGCCTTTCTTGACCGAAGCCTTGCTGATTCCGTTAACGAACTTGCCATTCACCGACAATTTAACGACGCCGTCAACGGCCACAACAACATAAGTATTCCACTGGCCTTTTGGCTTGCAGCGGTTCTCGATGGATTTGCTGCGGCTGCCGCGCGGATTGTCCGGGACAGTCTTCAGACCTACACCGAAAACCTCGCCGTGCACATAGGCGATTGGCGGTAGCGTGCCGTCCTTTCGTTTGTGCAGCTTGACCCAATCGAGTTCCAGCATTTGTACCTCGAGGCCCTTGGGTAGCCGTTTGCCGGCCGACACGGTTCCTTCGCTCCAAAGAAACGTGCCGGAATTGCCGCCCGCCTCCATGTGCCTCCATTCAATATGCAGGATGAAGTTCTCGTACTGCTTATCTGTGCGCATGACGCCAATGGGGTGGCCGGTGCACACAAGCAAGCCGTCTCGCACGGACCACGTATCCTCGTCGGTATTGACGTTAGCCCAACCCGAAAGGTTTTTACCGTTAAAGAGTTCGCGAAACGCCAGCGGTTCGGCGGCTCGCGCCAGACTCTGTCCGCACAGCAGGACGATTGCGATAAGAATCAGTGCATTTACAAGTTTTCTCATGATCTTTTCTCCATTTTCATTTCCGGTTTCGATTGAAACTCTGTTAACTTTTATTTATTGTCCCTGCAATTAAGCCGGCCAGGGCACCCCTTTGAGCTTTCTGGTTTTTTCGGGGAGGTTGAATATCGTGCGGGCGTTTTTGTGCATAATCATATCTGCAAGCTCATCCGCCCGGTCGAGGCTGAGCCAGCCTTCTTCAACCAGTTCCGACAGGGCCAGTGCGATGCCCCGACGCGCGACAACGGCATGGCCCAGCACCGGTTCGACGGGTATGTAGTCGCCGCCGAAGGTAAGGATTTTGTTGGCCGGCGCCGTGACGAGGTATTTCTTCAAGAAGTCTTTTGCCGCGATGGGATTTATTATCCACGACCAGCACATATCGATGTAGGCGTTCGTGTATTGCTTGGCGACCGAAAGTATCTCTTCGTAGTACGGATAGCAGATGTGCATAAAAACGAATCTCGCCTCGGGAGCTTCCTTACACAGGCGTGCCGCGGAATCCGGATTATTAATCAACCTCGACAAAGGCATGCTGTTCTGGCCGGCATAGTAGCCGGTGTGAAGCTTGACGGGCAGATTCGCTTTTGTCGCGGCCTTAACCGAATACCAGAAAAGATGGTCTTCGAGCAGTTTCCGCTCCCGGGAAGTCAGAGATTCGCCGGCCATTCGTTTCGTGAAAACAGGCTCGGCCTGCTCAACGGGCACATTCTCGTAGTCGATGTCCCGACTATAGGCATTTTGGGATTTTACCGCTACGGCATACGGGCCGTACGTCTCGAACCACCAGTCGATGACGCGATACCAGTCTGAGAGAGTTTTCACATCGATGCCGGCCGGTTTCGCGTACGCGTTGATATTGGGGCCTGCGAACATGCCCACGATACTGATATCCTGCATCAAAAGTGTGGGCATCGCGGTCTTGCGAAAAGGCTGCTCCAGGGCGTTGACCTGGCAGGATTCTATGCCGCTTTTTTCGCAAAGGATTTCCTTGTAGAAGCCTTTACGGCAGACCTTTTCGTAGCCGGAAGCGACCTTTCCTATCGTCTCGCTGGAAAGTTCGGGAACATCGTAGAGCTGCTGCATTGCGATTTCCACCGCCATGCCGTAACCGGTGTTTCGCACGGCGGGCCAATGTGGTGCCAGTATCTTCCACTTATCCAGGGGAGAAGTATTGCGAGAGAAGAATCTGTCGTACTCGTTATGTGGCATGCCGCATGTGAGCATATCCGAGTTAAGGTAATGGCTCAGCAGAAACGACCAGTCATTACTCTGAATCCGGCTGTTAGAGGCATTCAGACGGTCACGCTCTTCGATAAGATGTTCGTGCGTGTCTATCAGGGGCGTGGAAAAAACTTTGGCAAAGATAGTCCTGCGTATGTCGGTTTGGCCGTCCATTTCTTTGCCGGATATGCCGGCGAATTGCTCGCCGTAAACCCGGTTTGCAAAAAACGCCATGGCGCCGATTGTGCCGATACCCTTCAATGTCGTCCGGCGGGAAATACTCTTTTTCTTTTTCAATTCTGGTGCCTCCTGATTTTTTAAGCAATATTAACCGAGTTTGCGGATTAATGCTATTTTTTGTCCTGCTGAGGTTTTGATTATCAGGTCATTTCCATCTTTGCCGATGGCATTCTCTGCGACACCTTTAAGTTCGTACTCGTTTTTGTCGAATGGATTTTCGAGCCTGCAAGTACCGCCTTTTTCCGAGATTATCGTGACCGAATGCGTCAGACCGTCTTTGCGTTTGGCGCTAACAAGAAAAGCACCTTCGGCCCGGAGCGTTTTGAAAGATATGTCTTTCCAATCGGCCGGTACTGCCGGGAATAGGCGGATTGTGCCGCTGTAGCTTTGCAGCAGCATTTCCTGCAGGCCCGCCGCTGCGGCGAAGTTACCTTCCAGCGTGAACGGTCTGTAGCGGAAGTTGGAGTATCCTTTCCCGGACTGGTCGCCGTTGCAATGGAAGCTGTTTCGCAGGCAAAACGCCGTCGAGAAAATCTCCAGCGCTTTGGCGGCTTTTTCGCCGTCTCTTGCACGGGCGGCCAGGTTTGCCAGCCAGCTAAAGCTGTATCCGCACCACTGGGATGTTCCGTTTTGTTCAAGGTCGGCCATTGAAGCTTTGATAATTGCCTGGTCTCGAGGCCCGTTTTCCCAGCGGATAAGTCCCAGCGGGTGTATTGCCATTAAGTGCGAAAAATGTCTGTGCGAGGAGGCAAGAGGATAGTCCTTAGCTACGAGTATTTTCCTGCTCTTCGCATCGAGCGCCAAATCGGGCATTTCGGCTAAAACTTCTCGCCAGTGTTGAGCCTGCTCATTTTTGCCTGTCTCGACGGCCAATTCGGCGGTTTTCTCGAATGCCCAGCGAATAAGGGCAAGGTCGTAATTGGTTATTGTGGAAAACCACGCCTCAAGCCGGTTATCGTTTATTTCCGGCGACGAGCTTAAGGCGAGCGTGCGCTTGCCGTCAGGGCCTTTCTCGGTTATAGCCTCTAGGAAAACGGACGTCTCGCGAAGCCAAGGGTACGCCCGGTTCGTAAGGAAGTCCCGATCCATGCCGTACCGCCAATGCAGATAGAAATGGTGGGCCAGCCAGGCGGCGGTCGTTGCCGAATGGGTATACTGGTGCCAGCCGCCGATCTGCTCCTGGTTGAGGTCAGCCGTCATGGGAACGTTCAAGCCCGGCATGTCGAAGAACCGCCGCGTCCAGGCCTGGGCGTTCTTCTTTGTTTCCCACAGCCAGTTTACGAAGCCGAACGCTCCGTCGAGTTGGTTGCCGCTATAAGCCGGCCAGTAGCACAGCTCGGTGTTCAGGTCGTGATGATAATCTCCCTTCCACGGCGGGATTTTCATGTTATCCGCAGTCCAGGGGCCTTGCAGGGATATGGGCGGCGTGTCAGGCCTCGCTGCGGCACCGAATTTGTACATTTCAAGGTACCACTGTCGTTCGATGATTTTATTGGGAATCCGGATCGAGGATTTGTCCCAGTATGAATCCCACCACTGACGATGCGTTGATACGGCGTTGGAAAATCCTGATCGAAGCGCCTTCTCGCAGTTGCTGCGGGCGATCATCAAAGGATCTTCGGATTCGTTTGAAGTTGCAATCGACCATGCCCCAATCCAGGCTGATTCCGACTTGCGCCAGCAAACGGCTACGGCGAACCTGAATCCGCCCCATCCTTGCTGTAGATAGCCTGTCCAGTTATCGCCGCTCGATTCGACCGGTGCTTCGTATCTTAAGCTCGCCAGGTCGCCGGCGCTGATTTTGCCGGGTCCTGCTTCGTCCGTAATCTTGCCTGCGAAAGGTGGCGCCAGCAGTTTGATACTGACGGCCTGGGCTGAATTGATGCGAATCATCCCGAACGGCTCGGAAGCGTGGACAAAAACTTCTGCTCTGCTATTGCCCCCGAATTCGACCGAGGCCGCTGCGCCAGCCAGATCCAGCGAAGCATTCTTGAAAACAGGATCGTCGCCGAGTGTCAGCTCGATGCGTCCGGCCGGTATTTTTGTCGGGCCGGGATTGCCGTATGGCTTGTCATAAAGACGATGGAGGTCCGCCAATCGGCCTTCTTTAACCCACTGCCGCATGGTTCGGTACGAATAATCTTTGCCCTGGAATTCCGGAACGGGTCGAAGGTCCCAAAGGTCGGTTCGGTCGAGCGATATTCGCAAGGGCCCGCCGTCCCCCCAGACCAATGCCCCGAACAAACCATTGCCTAAGGGCATTGCTTCGTCCCAGACCATAGCGGGTGTTTTGTAATGCAGGCCGTGCTCGGCTTTGGGCTGTCCATGAGCAAAAACAGCAAACGCAAGGCCAACCATAATTGAGTTGAGATACGTTTTAACTGAGTTTGAGAGATTCATGTATGATTCTCCGTATATGTCCACAGGTTCCATGATTTTTGATTATATTGCTCTATATGGAAAATGTCTCGTGAAATATATTGAAGCTCCGAGCCGGTTGGAATACAATTAGCTTCTGAAGGCACTGGAAATCTTAAAGCTTAAAACTTAGAGAAAGGGTTTTTCAATGAACGTACAGCGTAATACTCAAAAGCCAACTACCTCCCGCAGGGATTTTCTGAAGGCAACCTCCGGCGTGTTAACCGGCGCGGCGCTGGCCGGCGCTATTGGCACGCGGGCTTATGCCGGCGAAAGCAACACGATTAAGATCGCACTGGTTGGCTGCGGCGGACGTGGGACAGGGGCGGCGGCCAATGCACTCTCGACAAAGGGACCGACCAAACTTGTCGCTTTGGCCGACGTTTTTGAGCAGCGACTTGCGAGCAGTCTCAAGAATCTCTCCAAATCGTTCGCCAAACAGATCGACGTACCTACGGGCCGGCAGTTTTTCGGAATGGGCGGCTACAAAAAGGCCATCGACGCTGTCGCACCGGGAGGACTCGTCATTCTGGCGACGCCTCCGGCGTTCCGCCCGATCCATCTCGAATACGCCGTGAAAAAAGGCTGCAATGTTTTCATGGAGAAATCGTTCGCCGTCGATGCACCGGGGATTCGCCGCGTGCTCAAGGCCGGCAAGGCGGCAGAGCAAAAGAACCTCAAGATCGCCGGCGGTTTGATGAGCCGCCATTACATACCGCTCGAACAAGCCGTCGAAAAACTGCACGAAGGCCTTATCGGCGAGGTCATTACCTGCTGGGCCTACCGCGAGCATGCCCGTGTCGGATTTTCTCCGAGAGCAGCCGGAATGAACGAGCTGGCCCACCAGATTCGCAACTATTCCTGTTTTACATGGCTTAACGGCAGTTTTATCCTCGACTGGCTCATTCACAACCTCGACGTCTGCTGCTGGTGCAAGGATGCTTGGCCCGTATCGGCGCAGGGCCAGGGCGGTCGGCAGGTCCGCACCGAGCCAGACCAGTTATTCGATCATTACTCGGTGGAATATACATTTCCTGACGGAACCCGGCTGCATGCACAGGGCCGGCACATGGACAACTGCTGGGGCTTCTTCGGCGATGTCATACACGGCGCGAAAGGTTCGGCCGTTCTCGGCGAGGGAGTCTCCCAGCCCCGTATTTTCAAAGGCCATCAGCAGACCTCTGAGAATGTGATCTGGCAGTACAAAGGCCCTCGCTGCGATGCGTACCAGCACGAGCACGACCTGCTCTTCGATGCGATCCGTAACGACAAACCATACAACGAGGCCGAGCGCAGCGCCTACGGCGCCATGACGGGTATCCTCGGACGGATGGCCGCCGAGTCCGGCAAGCTAATTACGTGGGAACAGGCGTTGGCTTCGAATATAGAGTTGGCGCCGGGACTGGATAATTACACGATGGACTCCGAGCCGCCGGTCAAGCCGGATGATCAGGGCGGCTACCCCGTTGCGATGCCCGGAATAACTAAAGTGCTCTAACGGCCTGCCGGTTACCCTTCGACTCCGCTCAGGGTGAAGAGAGGTACGCTCCCCTTCATGCCGGGCGAAGACGAGGAATTTCGAATTCGTAAAAAAAATCAAATCAGGTGTAACCTCCGGCAAAATTCTTCCACTATCATGATAATGATCAATGAACTTATTTGTCCTGTGGTTTAGAAGCACGGCGTTCGTGTTTCAAACGGGACCGGGTAGTATGAAGTAGTCGAAAGGAGACAAAGAAATGAAAAAGCTACTCTTTATCGCCGTAGTTGTTGTAGGAGCATCGGCACTGGTGTTAGCGGGTCGAGCCGGAGGTTTCGGACAGCGAGGTTTTGCGAACGGCCCGGGATGGAACTACCCGGGGGCCGAAGGCTTTGGGCAGCAAGGTTTTGCAAAAGGACCGGGGTGGATGCACCAGGGACCCGGCGGCAGGGGACAGTTCGGACCTCTGGGCAATTTGCAGGATGCCGGAGCGCCGCCGATGATGCTTGGAGTGCTGGATTTGACCGATGAACAGAAAGAAGTAATTACTGCATTAGTGGAAGAATCCAGAAAGAAGTTGCATGCGGACATCGAGGCCGTTCTTACGCCTGGGCAGGTTGAAAAACTGGAGAAGCTGCGTGATGATGGCACCGCCCGCGGGTTTGCGGCTTTGGATTTGACCGAAGAGCAGCAAACTGCGATAGCGGAGATCCGTGAGAATGCAAGAGCCGATGCCGAAGCAGCCGAGACGCCCGAAGCCAGGTGTGAGATAATGCAAACGGCTCACGAAGAAGTCAAGTCCGTTCTGACAGATGAGCAGATCGACAAGTTAGAGCAGTTGCGTCCGAGGACGCCGTGGGGACCGGGCAGAGGTCGTGTGGGTATAGGCCCCAGAGGACCTTATGCCGGCCCTGATGGCCCACTCGCAGCTTTGGATTTGACCGAAGAGCAGGATGCTGCGATAGCGGAGATCCGTGAAAATGCCAGAGCCGACGCCGAAGCAGCCGAAACCAGGCAAGCCAGGCAGGAGATAATGCAAGCGGCTCACGAAGAAGTCCTGTCCGTTCTGACAGATGAGCAGGTTGAGAAGTTGGAGCAGTGGCGTGCGAAGACACGGAATGGCCGAATAGGTCGAGGTCGTTGGTAATCTATTGTAAACTGTAAACGGCAGCATTTAGATTCAAGAACCGGGGGCGCAAGCTGATAAGGCGACCGCCCCCGGTTGCATTTCTCGGCAGGGATTGATTGTCACTACTGGTATAAATTCATACAAGACCAATATTGTTCTCGATGTTCCTTTGGGTTGATTTTTTACTGAGGCTCGGTCGGGCCGGCGGCGTTTTTAACACAGCGAAAGCCGTAGATATCGTATCCGAAGCAGACGTCCGCGTAGCCGGGATTTTCATTATAGCGATAGGCCGAACTACAGCTCTCGGCGCTGAATTTCCATGCCCCGCCTCGCAGCACCTTGGTTTCGCCGGTCTCGGGTCCTCTCGGATTTTCCCTGGGACTCTCCTGGTAATAGTCCACTTTATAAAAATCGTTGCACCATTCCCATACGTTGCCGTGCATGTCATACAATCCCCACGGATTCGCCGGCTTCTGGCCGACCGGCCGGGGTTTGCCGCCGGAGTTGTCCTCGAACCAGGCATAAGCCTTTAGCTTCGATGCATTATCCCCGAAGAAATACGCTGTTGTGGTTCCCGCCCGGCAGGCATATTCCCATTCCGCTTCCGTCGGCAGCCTGTATCCGTTTGCGGCGAAATCACATTCCCATGTATTCAAATCATAGCAAGGCTCAAGTCCCTCGGACTCGGAGCGGGCATTGCAATATCTTGCCGCATCGGACCATCGCATCTGTTCCACGGGGTTCTTATCTGCCTTCCATCGCGAAGGATTGTCGCCCATCAGTTTTTCATATTGCTCCTGTGTCACCAGGTGCGTGTCGATGTAGAACGGGCTGATGGCGACCTCATGGGGCGGAGCGTCTATCTCATCCTTATCGCCCATCATAAACGTGCCGCCCGGAATCAGGACCATCTTCGTTTGGGATTCGGTCGTTGTTTCAGATTGACTCTGAGTTTCGCTCGATGTCTCTTCCGGTGCCTTCCTGTTGCAGCCTCCAGGCAGGGCGATGATCCCGGATAATAAAAGTACAGCTAAAATGTAATGTTTCATGATGTTCGATTTCCTGAATTTTCACTGTTGCTCTTAAAGATTACAGTTTCAATAGTCCGGCCATATTTCATAACCGTCTGCGTTTCGAAGACATTTCCTGCAGCGAGTTATGATCTGTTCTGCTATTTCAACCGCCTTCGGTGAACTTATGCAGCCATAGCCGGCCTCCTGGAACAGCTTCCTGGTTATCCTGTGAAACTGTGCGACAAGATCGTCCTGTACCCCGCCCATCCGTCTCCATTTCATGCTTAGCTTCTCGTAGGCCGGCAGGTTTCCCGGCTCCTTTTTTCGAGTCAGGGCTTTGGTCTGGCGGGCTAATTCATCGGTGTATTTAAGGCTCATGATTAGCTCCTGCTGCCGGCGATATTCCTGCGGTATTTCCTGCACGATTGCCTCTATCCGGTCGAGGTACGGTTTCAAATCGGTCGTGGTTTTTCTCGTTTGCTTCAGAAATTCCATTATATCACGGGCAAAGTCCTGATATTCGCCGATTCTCTCCATGTGCTGCGTGACGAAAAAGACCATATCATCGACCGCCCCCTCGACATATTCTTTCTTCTGCACTTCCTGGCCGGCGTCGAAGATGGCCTGTATCGCTTCGGTGCATCCGCATGTGCAGGCGCGACGGACGCCCTGGCCGCCCCTTCTGTGGTGCGTTCTCAGCTTGCGGCCAGGCAGGTCAAGTATCGCATCGCATATTTGCCTGCCGAGCGTTGCCTTCAAAATATCGATGGGAGCCGAAACCGAGGCGGGAGTATATTTCCTCTCTAAAAAGTAGATGATCGATTGCCCCCTGGGCGGTATTTTCTTGCTGAGACGATAGGATGCGTTATCGCTGCTAAACCAGACGGGATAGGTGTAGTGACCTATTACGCCCCGCCAGATTCTGCCTTTCGATTCTTTGAACGTATAAGTGGTCTGCACCTTGCCTTCGGATAGTTGTGTGATCCATTTTGCCCGAAAGGGCCTTTTCCATTCGATTGTGACATCTTTTTCAAGGTAAGAGGGTTTTAACTCTTCTTTGTGCCAGATGCCCGGCGCGCTTAGCAAGGCCAGATACAGACTTTTGCCGTCGTTTTCGAAGTCAATGGATTTGACAAGGCGCGGCTCTTGCTGACTATTTCCCAGCACAAGTTTTACTTGCTGCTTTCCCTCCGGCCAGGTGACAACCAGCATATCGTTTTGGCCCGCGAGCAAACCCACAAAAAGATTCTCCGAAGGAACGCAAAGCGTATTCACCGAAGCGTATTGGCTGGGACTGAATATAAGATCGTCGCCAATGAAGCTCGGCACGATGCCGTGCTCGATAGTGCTGATGATGCTTATCCCCCTCATGTTCCGGCCCGGCTTGATATCGACAATCCCTGTTCTGTCGAATGCGATGACTGCCGATAGTTTTTTTCCTTCGCCGGAGAAAGACACTTCCAGAGCTGCATCCTGGCCCGTATTCTGCAAAATCGTGCAGTGTGTAATTCTTGCCGGCCTGCCTTTAAGCTCAAGAGGTACGAACTCCAACTTTTTGCTTTTTGAATCTGCTTTCGAGTAGATAACCACGCTGCCTTTTTTCGACCGGAACATCGCGGTTAAGTGCTCGTTTTCCACCACCGCATCTCCGTTGAAAGCGTATTCTCGGCCGTAATGAGACGGATCGGCAAACGCTTTGTATGGATTGGATTCGAGGCTCAGAAGGTCGGCAGGCACAGGCTTCCAGTTCGTTCTATTCTGCAAATCGACCATATCGCCAAAAGGCGACATCGTATCCCATATCAGCGTGTTTGCTGTTTTTTCCTCAACGCCGGCTGTTGAGATGCCCGTGCCCGTTACCAGCAGAACAATCAACGCTGTTTTCCACAAAGGCAACCTGGAGCTTCTAATTATTCTATCAGGCTTCATAACCCATATCCCTTTTGAATTTATTGTTCCTGTTACCTCATAACATGTAGATTTGTCGGTTCTATACTCGCGACTGTGTGGCAGCCTCAAAGCCGAAGGCTTTGGGGATGGTGGGGAAAAGCCATCCCCAAGCTTCGCTTGAGGCTGCCACCCTTACCTCATTTATCCACAAATTCAATTGTTATAAGGTACTGGTTCATCATCCGAATTAAGGTTCAAAATAATTATATTGAACTTAGCTTGTCCCGGTTCTCATAGACCTTGATTATGGCGTCGGCAATATTGTCCATGTCCTCTTTACCTGCAAGCAGCGGGCCCGACGCCCAAATCATCACCATCTCCCGGCAGACCTGGTCGCAGACCGGGCACGGAACCTGCCGGCGATATTCTTCGAGTCTCTGCCTGGAGAACATTTTCTTATAGACCGGCCGCTCCAGGATGTGCTCTATCCACGGTTCCCGGTGCAGTCCATTTGCGATATATGGGCTGAGACTGATGCCTTCGGCCCGGAGGGCCTTGAGAAACTTGCTGCGATCCGCATTGTTGAAGTATTTCTTGTGATATGTCATTGGGTAGAGATAGAAAGAGCCGTTGGGGGTACCTTCGTATAGCTTTTGGGGAGTGATTCCCGGGAAATCTTTGAGTCTGTAGGTCAGATGAGCGGCGTTTTCATTGCGGCGAGCGAAGCGTTCATGCACACCGGGCAACTGGCCAAGCAGCACGGCCGCCTCAAACTCGTTCATGCGGTATTTCGGCCCGATCACTTCGGTGCGTCCCCGGCGTGATGTGCCGTGGTTATGGACTGTATAACATTTGTCCATAAGTTCTTCGTCGTTTCCTAAAATTGCACCGCCTTCTCCACAGGCAATCGTCTTGCTGGACTGAAAGCTGAAACACCCGAGGTCGCCAATGGTTCCCAACCTTTTACCTTTATACTCGGCAAGGTGGCACTGACAGGAATCTTCGATCACTTTCAGATTGTGCTTTTTGGCAATCTCCATAATCCTGTCCATATTGCATGCTTGCCCCGCTATATCCACGGGCATAATGGCTTTGGTGTTCTCGGTTACTCTTCTCTCTACGTCATCGGGGTCAAGCTGATAAGACTGCCTGTCCAGGTCAGCCAGAACAGGCAGTGCTCTGGCCGATAGAATCGAGGCGATCGTCCCCGGGTCGGTATAGGGTGAGGTGATGACTTCGTCTCCGGGGCCAATTCCAAGTGCCTCGACGCAGGTGTGCAATGCCTGTGTTCCGGAACCGGTGGCTACGCAGAACCTGGCCCCTATCAGCTCGGCAAACTTCTTTTCGAATGTGGGTACAGTACCTGACTTAGACTGTATCCTGCACCATATCCTGCTCTTGGTCGTCTTTACTATCGAGTCCACGACGTTGTCATCCCAGTACGGCCATCTCGGCCAGCTTTTGTTCTTCCTGACCGGTTCGCCGCCGAGGATTGCCAATTTGCCCGCCTTCTTCGTGATGTTTGCGTAGCTCGGAATGGTTCTTGAGACGACCCCGGCGAGCGAGCCTGCCGAAGCCGCGGCGATGAATTGCCTTCTTGTTAAATTATTCTTATTCATTTTACAAACCCTTTCATTTGGCGTTCTCTCCAAACATGACATTAAGCTGAAAATCTTATTATAATCTCACGCTGAACTCGATGTTAGCGGAAAAATCGCCGCGGGCAAATAATTATGCTTAACTCTACCGCTTTGGGAGTAGATGCGACGTTGAAATTGGCTTTGATTGGCTTTGTTTTTTCGTTGCATCCAAAGCGTAAAATCCCATAAACCATTATCAATACTAACTTAGCGCCAATTTGGCCTTTCAAAAATTGGCTTTGTTTTGCATAAAACCTCTGGGAATTGGGCTTGTTTTATATAAAAAGTCCAAATCTCTCTCGCTTTCTTCTATTTCTATCTCCTGTATTCTGTTTCTCTTTTCAATTATAAACTCATAACTGATTAGTTGTATATTGTACGAAATTTTGCAATAAAAGTCGAGGGAATTCCGAAAAAATCTCCAATACTCGCCGTTCTTTGTTTTGTGACAGGGGCCGTAGAATCCTAATTGTGAATGGGTGATTTGACTGGCATCCGGCCGGAGCCTGCGTTAGAATACGCTCATGTAACCAATAACGAGGATTAGTAGCCATAAGTAAGGTATATTGAATTAGGACCGATTATGCTCTATCGAAAACATCAAGCCAGAGTATGTCATTGCGAGCGTAGTGAAGCAATCTCAAACGTGACGAGGGCTTTATTTGCTTATACCGCAATAGATTGCCACGGCCCTTTGGGCCTCGCAATGACATTTCGAGCAACTTTTCTACAGAACATGTCAATTTTGGTTGTTTTGTTAACCCTCCATATCTTCTACCCTTCTGCTCAGGCTGCGCTCAAAGGAGGGTGTGGGAAGGTAAATATCACTCCG
>CBDVBU010000010.1:0-22249 GCA_965372295.1 uncultured Phycisphaerae bacterium | reverse complement strand
GAACTACATACTAATTCAAATTCAGGAAATGTCCAATTCCGACTGAAGCAATATACAACGTAGAAGAGGTCATTGAGCAGATAGAAAAGGTTCTGGGTAAAGGAGAACTGCAGAAGATTGTACTGGTTGGCTTAGGAAATATCGGAAGGGCGTTGTTGCAATATCCGGGTTTTAAGAAAGATGGCATAAAAATCGCGGCAGCGTTTGATATTGATCCGGCAAAAGTTAACAGAGAAGGTAATATACCCATATTGTCGTTGAGCGAAATGGGCACTTATGTAGAAAATAACAACATCCAAATTGGCATTATCGCAGTTCCAGATTATGCAGCTCAGCAGGTTTTCGAGTTGATGAAGTCAACCGGCATCAAAGGAGTTCTCAATTTTGCCCCGATATGCCTTCAGGAGTCTGAAGAATGCATAGTAAATAACATTAACCTTGAGACCGAACTCGAAAGTATTATTTATTATGTAAACACAAGAAAGAAACGGAAGCAGAATCAGTGAGCACCAGGTCGTTAAAAAAGAGAATTTTGTTATCATTCTTCATGATTATAGCGGTGATATCGTTATCGATCGTACTGCTGAACTTCTATATTATCAAGGCGGATATAATGGATCGTGCTCAGCAAAAAGTTCGAAATAATCTAAGAGCGGCTCGGTCGGTTTATAATGTAGAAATCAACAGAATCGGAAATGCTTTTACGCTGGTTTCTTTTGAGGATGAGTTAGAGAAATTAAAGCAGAAGATGAATCTACATTACCTTCGGTCGGTAGATCGGGCGGACATCGAAGATGTCCGAAGTGAGATTGTGCACGCCGCATTTGAAAAAGGTCAGAGTCTCGGGGGAACCAGACTCATGCACTGCGAAGAACTGGCCCGTCTGAATGGGGGTATGGTCAGAAAATTCCTGAATCTTGGAAGGATCGAAAAGGGAGAGTTGTCGGTCAACAAAGCGGTGCTCAATCTCAGAATGGATGTCTTTCAGCCGTCGATAGAGTCATTAAAAACAATCGCGATCAGAAAGATAAGCTGTTTCACAAGTTTTCGCGTCTGGGTAACAACGAGACCCGGAAGGTTAAGGGAACCGGATTGGGGCTTTATATCACCCGGCAAATTATCAAGAGCCATGGCGGCAGAATCTGGGTGGAACCGCGAGAAAAAGGAAATTCGTTCATTTTTCAAATTGAAAGGGGTAAATAAGGTGTCAACGCCTTTGGATATCTTAAAAAAGAAGAGAGCCGAATCAGTCAGCAGAATCGTAGGCAAAGGATATTTATCATCGAAAAGAGTTTATATCGGAATGGCTACGTGTGAGATCGCTGCCGGTTCGAAGGATGTCATGGAAGTGTTTCGAGATGCGATCACCAAAGGGGGCCTGACGAATGTTTATTTAAGCCAAAAAGGTTGTGCCGGCAGGTGTAATCTGGAACCGACTGTCGAAGTCGTAGAAGTGGGGAAAAATCCCGTCAGATACGGAAAAATCAACAGAGAAAGAGCGCAGAAGATTATTGAAAAACACCTTAAAAAAGGTGAAGTGATACGGGAATGGATTATTGATTAGAGGTAACGAGCCGTGGTAGACGAATATATTGTGACAATATGTGAAGGAACCGGTTGTATCCAAAAAGGTTCGACTCGACTCCTTAATTTACTCAAAGAACAACTCAGGAATGATCCGCTTGAGCAGAAAGTTCGCTTGATGCTTTCCGGCTGTCTGGGGATGTGCGATAAAGGCCCGATCATGGTGGTCAATCCGGGTTATACGATCTATGGAAGGGTAACAGAGGAAGATATTCCGGAAATCCTGGATCAGCATTTAAGAAAAGGCAATCCCGTCGCCAGGTTGACGATTCAGGAAGACCATCTTTTCAACCGATTCTACCGTGTTTTCGGTGATGCCAAACTCTTCGGCAGACAAATGCGAATAACCCTGCGCAACTGTGGCATTATCGATCCTGAAAGTATTGACGATTATCTGTCTCTGCGTGGTTATGAGGCCTTGGCGAAGGTCTTGACAGATATGAGGCCTGAAGAAGTGATAGAACAGGTGAAGAAATCCTGTCTACGTGGACGTGGTGGCGCAGGTTTTCCCACAGGGACAAAGTGGGAATTTACGGCCCGTGCCGGATCGGGCGACAAATTCGTGATCTGCAATGCCGACGAAGGCGATCCAGGCGCGTTCATGGATCGCAGTGCAATTGAGGGCGACCCACATTCCGTTATAGAAGGGATGATTATCGGAGGCTATGCTATCGGGGCAAAGAAGGGAATCGTCTATATCAGGGCTTAATATCCTCTCGCGATTCGGCGGCTTGAAAGAGCTATCGCGGATGCCCGGCAGCACGGTTTCCTGGGCGAGGATATTCTGTATTCCGGTTTTAGCTTCGATATTGAAATCCGTCTTGGAGCGGGTGCGTTTGTCTGTGGCGAAGAAACGGCTTTGATTCATTCGATTGAGGGAGCCTGCCGGGTGTGTATCGTTCAAGTCGAGGGAATGGAGAATTATGTTGCTTCCTGTGCATATCCGGTAGCCGACGGGATGAAGATATATACGAACACGAAGCAATTGCGTCAGGCAAGACGTGCTAATGCCCTGTATAGCAGCGACAGGAAAAAAACCATTAGAAGAAGCCACGACAATCCGGAAGTACAGCGGCTCTATAAGGAATTTTCAGGCAGGCCGTTAAGTGAAAAAGCACACGAGTTGCTGCATACTCATTACAAGCCCAAAGAACCGCGTGGGATTGTCGCCAAAGCGGCCAAAGCTGTTTAGCAAGAGATAAAATGATGACGATTGAAAATAACACAGTTGTTAAAACTCGAAGAGATACCGGGCGCTGGATAAGTGAACGCATCAAGCCCGAGCAAATTCGCAAGTATCTCGACGGCAACAATTGTTTTATTAATGAGCACGAGATTGAACAGAAACTTCTCTCCAGCCGGAAGCCTGAACCCGGGAAAATCAAAGACATCCTACAGAAATCTTTGCAGATAGAGACATTAACACCTGAAGAGACGGCATATCTGCTGAATGTGAGCGACCGGGATATCCTGGAAGAGATGAAACAGACCGCCGCCCAGGTTAAGAAGAAAGTATACGATAACAGAATTGTTACCTTTGCTCCCTTGTACCTTGGAAATCTGTGTGTGAACGATTGCGTTTATTGCGGATTCAGGCGTAGTAATAAAGCGGCTGCCAGAAAAAAACTGTCACTGCAGGAGGTTAAAAGCGAAACAGAGATATTGGCCGGGCAGATCGGTCATAAACGGTTGATTGTTGTATATGGCGAGCACCCTGAAACAAACGCGGATTATATAGCGTCAACGATCCAGACCATCTATGCGGTCAAGATCAAGACGAGAAAAGGTTGGGGACAGATCAGAAGGGCCAATGTCAATGCGGCACCAATGTCGATTGAAGAATTAAAAGTGCTCAAGGACATCGGCATTGGGACGTTCCAGGTTTTTCAGGAGACATATCATCGCCAAACATATGAGAAGGTTCATCCCAGTAATACCATTAAAGGGAACTTCCATTGGCGTTTATACTGCATGCACAGGGCGATGGAAGCGGGCGTTGATGACGTGGGCATGGGAGTTCTTTTTGGTCTTTACGACTGGAAGTTCGAGGTCATGGGGCTTCTGCACCACGCCATCGAGCTGGAGAAGAAAATGGCAAAAAAAGTGCTAATGATCGATGACGACCCTGAATTTATCGAAGCAATAACCAACGTGCTGGATGCGAAGGGCTATGAAATCGTCAGTGCTTCCAACGGTAAAGACGGAGTTGAAAAGGCAAAAGCTGAAAATCCGGACATCATTCTGCTGGATGTCATGATGACGACGGAATCTGAGGGATTTGACGTCGCGCGGGAAATGCACAAGGATGAGAGCGCCAAGAACATTCCCGTGATTATTCTGACAGGTATCCGCAAAGCGATGAGTCTTCCCTTTGGCTTTGAGCCGGACGAAACATGGCTTCCGGTTAAGCAGGTTCTCGAGAAACCCGTCAAGCCGGAAGTGTTGCTAAAAGCTATTGAAGAAAATATAAGATAATAAATCCGGCCGGTGCGTTTCCGAAAGTCTCGAAACGTTTCAAAGAAAACGTACTTGCTGCCAAATAGATGGTTCGATGATGTTATGAGGTGAAGTAATGATCAAAACACCCAAGGGACTCAGACTACATATAGGAGTCTTTGGACGGCGAAATGTCGGCAAATCTTCGGTCCTAAATGCGCTGGTCAGGCAGAACGTCTCGATCGTTTCAGATATTGCCGGGACTACGACGGATCCGGTTGAGAAAGTAATGGAACTCAAGCCTATCGGCCCCGTTGTTTTCATTGATACTGCCGGCGTGGACGATATCGGTGCATTGGGTCAGGCGCGGGTCGCTAAAACAATGAAGGTAATTGACCGCACAGAATTGGCAATCCTGGTGACCGATGACTGGAAGGATTATGAAAGGCAGTTGCTTGCCTTATTTGAAGAACGCCGGATTCCATACGTTGTATCTGCCAATAAGAGCGATTTACGTCTGAATTCGCAGCTTGAGAAGGCGATAGCTGATGCAGGGGTGAAGTTAACAACATCCACAAATGCAAAAGACGGCGACGGCATCAGCCAGTTACGCGAAATGATCGTCAAGGAGACGCCGGAAGATTTTCTTAGCAGCTCACCGATCATTGCGGACCTTATTGAGCCGGGTGATATGGTGGCCCTGGTGACTCCTATCGACATTGAGGCCCCCAAGGGGCGATTGAAAATGCTCCAGGTACACTGTCTGCGAGAGATTCTGGATTGCAACTCATACGCGATGATCGTGAAAGAGACAGAGTTGCCCGAAGCGCTTTCGAGGTTTAATGTGATGCCTTCGTTGATAGTATGCGACAGCCAGGTCTTCGATGAAGTTGCAAAACTGACGCCGACCCACGTGAAGCTGACAACATTTTCAATATTGATGGCTCGCTTCAAAGGAGATTTTCAAAACATGCTCAAAGGGGCAGAAACACTAAACCGGCTGTCGCCCGGGGATCGGGTGTTAATTGCCGAAGCATGTACGCATCATCCCATCGGAGAAGACATTGGAAGAATTCAAATTCCGCGGCTTTTGCAGCAGCATGCAGGCGGCAGCTTGGCAATCGATGTCGTTGCCGGGCGCGATTTTCCGGATGATCTGACGCTGTACAAGCTTATTATTCATTGCGGTGCCTGTATGTTCAACAGGCGTGAGATGCTCTCAAGAATAGATAAAGCAATTGATTCAGGAGTTCCCATAACGAATTACGGCATGGCAATCGCTCATCTTCATGGAATTCTTCAGCGTGCATTGGAGCCATTCGCCAAAACCGATAAGGCCGCACGGGCGGCACTGTTACCCGCTTAGGGAGCCGCTATACAGGATGAAGCGTGTTTTAATCATATTGCTGGACTGGATGCACCATAAAAGTGAGGCTTAAATGAGCCGGTATTCCGGCTGTATACGCATATCCGAGAAAAAAGATTGTCGGCCACAAGTCGTTGACAGGCCAAGAGCTATCAACTATCCCCGGAAGGATTCGAACCTTCAACCTCTGGCTCCGGAGGCCAACGCTCTATCCAATTGAGCTACGGGGACTATAAGTCTGTCAAGCTTGAATCTGTAAGTTGTCGTCAGACAGTTGGGTGGCAGCCTCAAAGCCAAAGGCTTTGGGGATGGTAAATACAGAAGAAGCCATCCCCAAGCTACGCTTGAGGCTGCCACCCTTCCAAGCTATCGAATCAAATTTGACAGACTACTAAAACCAATGCCATTTTAATACGCCAAAACGGCCGGCAAGTCAAGAATATAACAATCCGCACCCATAATTTGTGTGTGTATTGGAATTTTTCCGGTATAGCAATGCAAGCCCTTCGAGAAGATAATCTCCTGTTTTGCGTTTTTATCTGGTTATTTTGCCCATTTATGTTATAATAGTGCATGTTGATGGTAAAGATGAAAAGAATGATGTCGTACAAATCGAATCGGGGCTGCTTTTTTGCCTTACTTGCCGTCGTTTGCTTAAGCTCTACTGCTCAGGCGGGTCGGCCCGGCTGGCATTGCCAAGAGGTCAACTTACGTATAACCGGAGGCGCTAGTATCAAGGCCATTAACTACCCCCCGGCCAAGGTTTTGCCGCTGCTTACCAAGCGGGATAGCTATCCGAAGTCCTCACCTACAAAAATGCTTCTCGGCCCAAGATTAGATTCTCAATTCCGCCCATTAGCTGATCTGCCTATAGCGGCCGCAATGATGATGGTGATTGACTCGCCGCCGTTGGATGGATTTATCCCCTGGATTGCCGTCGTATTGACAAATGAGAGTTCAGGGGAATTAGAACTCGATGCCATCCCTCAGTTTTCAGTAGAGGGCAGACGTCTTGCAGCAGAAACTGAGACAGGCTACGGAATTGGCATATTCGACACCGGGGCCGGCGCTCACATCATATCGGCTGTGGATGCCGTGCAAACCGGGTTGTATGACTATACACCCAGCCTGCTTACAGAGAGCACCATCGAGATGTCAGGAGTGACCGGTTCGACAAGTGTTTGGGTAAGCCAACCTTTAGGGCTGTTTATAGATGGCATCAATGCGATTGATCCTAACGGGCTGAAACTCGACGAAGCAACAATGGTAGGCCAAACCAACGTTTCTATCGGCGTTGGCGATCCCATTGACTCGCCTAATGTGCCAACCGTGATTGGCTCGCCCATGTCCGTCTTTATCACTACTGTTATTCGCAATGACAACCAGATCACAATTGTCCGCAATGAAGAAGAGTTCTCGGGACCGGAAATAGCTTTCTACCAGGGAGATGAACCGGAGATTCCCGACTATCCCAACTCTATTCCCCTGGAGTTGCGCCCGTCAGGCTCGGTTGCCGTTCAATACTTCCCTAACATTCTTGATCCTTTTGGTCCGGATTTTGGCGCGCCTATGAGCCCATCGATGATGACATCTTTCCTGCCAAGCCAGAGTCTGTTCTTCGCCTCCAGCGTTGACGTTACCGACGAGGACAGAAGCGCTATCGATAAAGATGGTTTCATGCTGGACACGGGTGCTCAGGTCAGCGTAATAAGCGAAGCCATCGCCGCTCGACTCGGGCTAAACGCAGCCGATGCAGAGTATGAGGTGGAAATCGTCGGGATCACGGGCGATAGCATTATGGCCCCGGTCTTCGTGATTGACAGTCTCGATATAACGGCAGTCCCCGAGTGGCTGAGCTTTACAAATGTCCCGGTAGTGATGCTCGATATTGCTTCTCCCGAGGGAGGGACGCTTGACGGCATTATCGGCATGAATTTATTTACGAATTTCAATCTGGTGCTGCGTGGGGGCGGTTTGCCTGATTATGGCGGGCATAGTCTCGATTTTGAGCCGATCACCCCCAGACCGCTCGGCGACATTGCCCCCGGCATCGGAGACGGGATTGTTGACTATCGCGATATCGCCGCCCTGGCAAGCGCATGGCTGACCACAATAGAATCTTCGCAGTGGAATTCGGCTGCTGATATCGCGCCACTGGGCGCTCCCGACGGCAGGATCGATTTCCTTGATTTTGCCGTAATGGCGGAAAACTGGCTCGTGACGTCAGCGCCTTAATTGCACATGGTCAAGCATTCCACCGGATTTTTTTACCCTCAATCTATCAACATTTTGATTTCTTCTCGTATGGCATGACTACTGTTTGACATCGTCTTGCTTTGCGCATATCATCCACAGAATGCTAACGTATCTTTTGCTTTATAGGACGATATAATGAGATTCATCCTGGATTTGCTGTACTTGTTAGCTGGAGCTGTCTATAGCCCTGTGATCGTATATCGGGCCATCAGGCATGGTCGCTACCGTACCGGCTGGGCACAGCGTTTCGGCAAAATCAGCAGGAGAAGCCCTGAAAAAAAATGTATCTGGTTTCATGCTGTCAGTGTCGGTGAGATAAACGCGGCCAAAACAATAATCGAAGAGCTTGAAACCAGATTCAGCGATTTCGAAATTGTCATCAGCACGACCACCGATACCGGCTTTGCCCGAGCGACTAATCTTTTCAATCGGGATCACCAGGTTTTCTATTTTCCATTTGATTTTTCGTGGGTAATACATCGTGCCTTCGGCAATATCCGACCGTCGATTTGTTTACTGATGGAACTGGAAGTCTGGCCCAATTATATCAGCCTTGCAAAGCGGTTAGGCGTTCCCATAGTTGTGATCAACGGCCGAATCAGTGACAAGAGCTTTCCTAAGTACAAAAGGGCAAAACCGCTTGTGAAGCACGTCTTCCAAAAAGTAAATCTTGTCCTCGCCCAAACGGAAGAATACGCTCAACGCTTCAGAGAAATTGGCGCCGGCAATGTCATAGTCACCAGCTCGCTGAAATACGACACGGCTCAGATTACAGATAACGTGGAAGGCGCTGATGCTCTTGCGGCACAGCTTAATATCGGCAGCGAAAGACTATGGGTTGCGGGCGGTACCGGTCCCGGCGAAGAAAAGATTCTCCTCGACGTGTTCACGCGTCTAAAACAGTCCGGCCAATTAGAGGACCTGCGGCTTGTCATCGTTCCGAGAAAGCCTGAAAGATTTGATGAAGTTGCCCAGGTAATCGCGGGTGCAGGTTTCGATTTTCTCCGCTATAGCTCGATTAAAAATACGGATGCTAAATGTCCGGAAAGGTCACCTGTGATACTTGGGGACACGATGGGCGACCTGAGAAAATTCTACTGCCTCGCAAACGTAGTCTTCGTCGGCCGGTCTCTCGTTCCAATAGGAGGTTCTGACATGATAGAGGCAGTGGCTCTCGGTAAGTACACTATTTTCGGGCCGTACACTTTCAATTTCAGACAAACTGTAGAAGTGCTTTTGGCCAATAACGGGGCTATCGTTGTCAATGATGGAGACGAGTTGCTAAAGACAATTCAAAAGTGCTTTCTTGAACCGGATTTTGCGCGTAGAATCGCACAAAACGGACAAGACGTCATCAAAAGAAACCAGGGTGCGACTACCAGGAGCATTGAGCAAATCGGAAAATTATTACACGCGACCTGATGGGTAAATATTGCAAGCCGACACACTTACGAGCCTATCCGAATAACGGTTCGCTATCACTTGTCATGCTGAACGCAGTGAAGCATCTGGATTGCGAACGGCAATATCAAGCCCAGATTCTTCGGCTTCGCCTCAGACCTGTCCTTGAGTGAAGCGAAGGAATGACAAACGCTAAAGGGTAATTCGGATAGGCTCTTAATCCCTCGCCGATTTTATTGTGAGGATTTTATCCGTCCGGCCACAGCTTCGATATGTACCGGGCCGGTTCCACAGCAGCCTCCGATGATTTTTACGCCGGCTGAATGAATTTTCTCCGCCGCTGCGGCAAAATCCTCCGGTGTAACTTTGTAAACGGCCTTGCCATCAACCAATTCAGGCTTGCCGGCATTAGGCTCCGCACAAACTGCCACATCATCGGATAATGCTCTTACTGCCGAAACGAAACTCTGTGCCAATTCCACATAATCATCAAGTGACAGAGTCCCGCAGTTGAATCCGACTGCGTCCACATTCATGGGAACTATTCTCGATACTGCAGCCTCGACGCCGACGCCCATCATCGTCTTGAAACTGTCGCCGGCCCTGTCAAAAGACATCGATACAAGCACCGGCAGATCGCCGGCGATGGATTTTGTCGCCTCGATGGCCAGGACAGCTTCGTCGAGGGCCGTAACTGTTTCGATAATGAAGCCGTCCGCACCGCCGGCCAGAAGTGCCTCGGCTTGTTCTGTAAAAGCATCTCTCAACTCATTGGGCTTGAGTGCTCCCAACGGCTCCAGGAAATCCCCGCTGGGGCCAATACCACCCAGGATATACTTTTCTTCTCCCGCTACTCGCCTGGCTAACTCGGCACCCGCCTTGTTTATCCGGGCGGCTTCCTCAGCAAATCCATGCCGGGCCAAAATATATTTGTTCGCACCGAAAGTATTAGTAATAATTGCATCACTACCCGCAAGCAGGTAGGCATTATGAATATCGGAAATGATATCCGCTGAATCAATGTTCAAGTATTCATTGCACGCGCCGACTTGAATCCCGCGAGCAATCAACTGGGTTCCCATTGCCCCGTCCAATATGAGCGGTTCCTGTTTGATTCTTTCTGTAAGTCTTGCTCTGGGCATAGAGAAACTCCTTTTCTATTATTTAGTATCTGTTGCGGAAAACAAAAACCGACGATGTCACCCCTGCGTAAGCAGGGGTCCAGAGCGAAAAAGCTGGATTCCCGCTTCCGCGAGAATGACAAATACTGCTTCCGCAACAGAAACTATTTACTGATCCTGTTTGAACCACTTTCCATTAACGATTCTATACACGTTCTTGAAACCTTTTGGCTGAGGGAGCTTGAAAAGCACATTTCGCCGCGGTTCAGTGATTGTTGCCGGTTTTATAGATTTAAGATCAAGAGTAATACTGAGTGATGCTTCCTTAGTCTCCTGATCGTATGTTGTAATCTTTATCAGAGTAGGAATAAAAAATCCATCGGATACTTCTTTATACTTGTCCAGTTCCGCACCGGCGACAACCTGACCATCCCGATTGAAAAATTCGATTCGCCTGGCTCGATAATCACAGCTATAAACGTATATCTTTTTGATAACCACATCCTGCTCTCGTTTTGCAATTATGTCATAAGGACCTTCATTCGACAAAGACCAGTCCTGCTGCGTTTCTACTTCCCCAATTCCGAGAGACTCCAGCAGTGTTCTGGGGTTGATTACAAGCCCTTCGGACAAGTCCTGCTCAGACCAATAACCCCACCAGTGTGTGCTGATTTCTTTTGGTCTTATCGAAAGCCAGAACTCCCGTTCGTTCGAGCCAAGCAAGATCGCTTTTGGGACAAGTGCCTTATCACCCTGCAGATAAAGTTCAACGGGCGGATTCACCCAGAGTCTCAAATTGAAGTTTTCCCGCTGCTGTTTTTTCTTTCCTTCGACATAATATTCAAAACGACATTGCCCGTTAGCCCGCAGTGGTACTACATTTTGTGATTGTGACTTCAGAGCGGCCAAAGCATCGGCTACAGAATCTTTGCCGGGGCAGATTTTCATAGGTTGGCGGATCCGGGATTCACAACCGGCGAGAATCAATATCACCGCAGAAATGTACGGGATTATTTTTCGTAACATTTTCTAAGTGCTCCTAATCATTTTCTTCGCTTCGATTATTCGTTCCGAAGCTTCAATTCGATTCAGCATTACACAAAGCGAGTTTACAAATCCGTCTGGAGAATCTCGCCTATCTGCGATGATAACTGCTCGATTTGCTCCTCGTCGAGATGTGGATTTGTGACTTCGACGATCTGTTTCTCACCTACTATTCTTAAACGCCAGAGTTCCTGATCGGCTACATTTTTTGTTTCATCGTATTTCAGAATCCTTTTTCGCATCAGGATTAACGCCAGGACAAAGCGGAAATTGACTTTTTCCTGCTCGGTCTCTTTTTCCAGCCGTTCAAAAAAGGCCATCAGCATTTGGTCGTCAACAAATAACTGCTTTTTCTGCCCCGGCTCGGGCAACTTGGTTTTCCAGTAACAAAAAACATCCGGCTTCTCGCTCTCCCAATAATCGGCGCAAAAATCCCGCCTTTGCAATCCCTCCTCGGTAGCAACCAGAGCGCCAAAGTATTCTTCACCATATTCAATTTTTCTGTTTGTACCGTGGCATTGCCCCAGCGGCTTATTTATTTCCCACTCACTCATATTACTTCGTGCTCCTTCCCAATTCACTGAGCAGTTTAGATTCCGTGATAAGCTGCTTAAGTTGCTCCCTCTTAGGAGCTGCCAATAGGATGACGTTCATCTTTATGATTATAGCCAGTTATATTATTCCGTGTGACATACTTTACTATCGAAAAGACCTCATCATACATGCTTAAGCCTTGCCCTCTGATTCGCGAAGGCTCCAAGATGAATATATTAGGTAGTTGGCTTGATGGTAAGTCTTTAGCCGTGAAAGGAGGATTCGGGCTATTGCTGTGGCATCCAAAAAAATCTGACAGTGTTACGGCGGTGTAAGGATTGCTATGCTTGAAAATGGCGCTTCTTATGCCCTTTCCATAGCGCAAGCCCCATGTGGATGCAAGGTTAGCCTCGCTAAGGTCATTGAAAGTATATAAGTGAGTATGTAATCCGAAGTATTGCTCATCAAGGATAGTCTGGCCTAGTTTATTGTAGTTCAAACGGTGCCATCGTTTTCCGACATAGACTTCATTGAATGTATGCGCTGTAAATCCCTGGCTTGATTTTCTTAGCCCGGCCAACATTATCTCACGAACCTTGTTGTGAGTAATTCGGTCTTTCACCCAACGAAGTTGTTCTCCGTTAGAAGCATCTACAACAGGTGTCACTATAATCATCCGAGTGGGTATACCAAGTGCTCTGAGTACAGTAGTCAGATAGACAGCAAAAGACGTACATGAGCCATGGATTTTGTTATAAAACATTCCTTTGCCCAGCAGTTCACGCTCAAGGTGCTGATCAATTGTCCAGTCATAACTATTTTTGTCGCGATTAAATTCACCTTCAAAAGCTTCTTCCAAACCTGGATAAACACGCGGTTGAGCGTTCGGAAAATGAATGTAATAAGTGGTGAAGACTTTATCAAGAGACCTGGACTTTCCCATTAACCAACTCGAAACCTTTTTGACAACCTGCTTATCCGTCAGCTTGTCAATTGTGATTCCATCAGCCTTTAGCTCATCCAGCAGGTCCTGCTTCATTTTGGCATCCCAGTTGGTTGTTACACCGGCATGCAAATACTCGGTCATACCAGCGTAATCCCGCTGCCAATTCGGATTTCCTTCTATTGATTCATGAGTCGTGGTGAGTGGATAATGGATGACTTCAAGTTCTATGTAATCGTCCCTCTTGTCCAGGATTCGCGCATCCTGAAAATCGTCATTCAGAGCATTCTTGTCAAGGGGTGGCATAAACCGGAGGATTGAACGGACCGAATACGTATATTCTCGCCGCTCGCTCCAATCACCGTCAGACACGCCATCGCCGTCTGTATCTTTTTTTGCCGGATCTGTAAGATACTTGTGAATCTCCTGAAAGTCAGGAAGGCCGTCACCATCGCCGTCGACGGGTCCGGGGTGGGCTGCGAGTTTGGTTGGAGAGGAGCACGCGATGAAGGCCGGAATGATCAACCATAGTAGCCAATGCGAATTTCGGCAGACTTGTACGCTCGAAAACACAAGTTCCTTCATCAGGTATCTTTTTAGTACTCTATGACATATTAATTTATGGATAGATGAGGGAAGGGTGGCAGCCTCAATCGCAGCTTGGGGATGGCTTTTATCCCACCATCCCCAAAGCCTTCGGCTTTGAGGCTGCCACCCAGTCATGGGTAGAGAACTTATAAATTCATTTGTCATAAGATATTAGTCAAACGTTAACAATTCACTTATGTTTTGCACTGTTTTAGGGCCTATGCCTTTGATTTTCTGTAAATCATCGCAATATTGAAAGGCTGGACTTCCGCCGTCTTTTTCATTGAAATCTTTGCGGTATGCAACTATTGCTCCGGCCCGCCCTATTCCCAGACCCGGTAATCTTATGAGGCTTTCGATTGGAGCATCGTTTGGATTTATTCGGCCTTCTAACTCAATATCGCATCGGTCAAAAGCTAATTCATCTCGCCCGATGTTCGAAATAAAACCGAAGGAAGAACAAACCGCCAGGCATACACTGATAACAAACGCAAATGATTGAATCCTGCTTTGTCTGGCTTGTTTCATATTATCTATCGTATAGGGCTGCTTATTCGAGTCACGAGCCGTGAAGTCCATGTCACGATCTTTTTACCGGCTGAAAATGCTGTCGTGTAATTTCTTCAAGGTTTTAAACGATTCTTTGGGTTCGAGTTCGTCTGTCAACAGACCGCTGTGGCCGATGGCGCCATCCGCGGTGTCGATGAGGTTCGAATAAGTCACCGAGTTAACAAATTGTTTGCTCAGCGCAATTTTATAGAACTGTTCGATCCATTGTCCCTGTTGCGATTCGTTCCACTGTTCGTGCCAGATGCCGGCAACTTCCCCATCGTGTAAGCCGTCGCCATCCTGACTTGGAACCTCCACGTTGGTCATATACAAGGGTTTGGCGATGGGCCCATAGTAATCCAGGATCGCCGATATTTGCATCATATCCCTAACATGCATACCAGTCTGATTTTTGCCGAACCGTACTTGCAGTCCAAATGCGTCAAAATGGATTCCGCTCTGCACAACCATATCCATATAAACTAATGGCGGGATGCTGTTAGGTGTTGTCATATAATATTCACCCCATGGGTTGCTGACTTCTATAATCTTCAAAGCCCTGTCACTTGCTTGTTTTACAGCCATATTAGCTGCACGGGTCATTTCTAAAATCTGCTCGAATCCGAATCCGAAATGATTAAAGGCATTCAAGCCGCTTAAAACATACCACGCTCGAATAGCACCGGAGTAGCGAGCAACCACCTCCGAAACAAAATGATACGCCGTTTCACGAATCTTTTCAAAACCTGCTCCACTACGAAGAAGCCATTTGGGTAAACTCTCTTTTGAGAAAAAAAGCAGCGGTCCGGCACTGAGTGTCAGTTTCTTTTTACTAAGCACGTCAACACAGACGTCAATCTTTGAGAAATCGAAATTGCCTTTGCGAGGTTCTATCTGTGCCCAGTTAATAGGAATCGTTGCAGAGCCGAACAATTCCAGTAGTTTCTCAACATACACAGGATTATCAATTTCCATAGGATCTATTCTGCAGCCGAAGCAGCCTCGGCCAAGACCGTGGTTTGCCGTCCTTATATTAAAAAGTGACTCTGCTTGTTTTATTGCCAGTTTTTCAGAGGAGACTATAGCTTTCTTAAGTGATTCATCGGCCAATTTAGATGCTTTTGACGGCATAGAGATATTTTGAATTGCCCGAATAAATAGATCCTGTGCCTCTTTCAACAAATCCTCCAGAACTTCTATATCGTTGAGAAACAGCCAGTCCTCCCGTTTGTTAACGATTTGCATTAGCTTCGCACGTGCGATCTCAACATTTAAATTATACGGTTGCTCTCTCTCGGGCAGGCAGGTTGTTGGTAAAAGGACCTTACCAAAACCTTCGATAGGCCATAGCAAGGCCAGACCGGCCGTTTCCAAATTTGACTTTATGCACTCTACAAAGCCGTTTTTGAAGGTAATCTGAGCTCTGCGAATTCCGATACCGTCGCCACCGAAAAGATAAGCACCACATAAAGTGAATTTATCAACAACCTTGCCGTCCCTAAAAATCTGGAATTTCACTTTTTCCCTTTGCTTATTAGCTTCAAACATTCATTTTTTGATAACAGAGCTTGTTAGCATCGTCATTCCCACATAGGCAGATGCAGGAATCTGTAGTCTGCCTGATATGCTCGTTAACAACTCATTAATTATAGACGTCATATTCCGAAAACGCAATCCAAACTTTGCTTTCGGGCAATTTTATCAAGTCCGGAAATGTGCTGCAATATAAGATATGCGCAATATGAAGGTCAATTCGATGCTATTTCGCTCTGACCGCACATGCGGTAGTGTTTCATTTGAACTTCATAGAGAAGATTATTTTTCTCTATGAGTTTGACTATCAGGCTGAATTGACTTAGCAGAATTTCGATAAGGTCGATATTTATTAAAGTTGATTCAGGGCCGTATTGAGGCAGAGCAATAATCACATATCCGCAATTACTCCGCTCGGTCGCTAATTGTGCAGCAACGATACTGCAATCGTTTATCTGCGTTATAACCGGCTCGACACCATCGTCAATCTTGGCACAAAGTTCTTTCAAAAACGTCTCGCTGATATTCAGCTTTGCATATTCTTCCGAATCGCTGGGCCAGCTATGACCATCCCTGTCCATAATTAACAGGATTGGCCCCTGCTCGGGTAATATTTCAAAAACCTGTCGTGCGATTTGCTCGTTAAGTATAAAGCCCGAGGAAGACAGCGAGTCGTGTAGATTCATTCGATCAGTTCCTTATTTGCTGTATAAATAATGCTATCAGCAAAAACTTCGGTATAATTACAAGGCAACTTTCAAAGCTGCAAAATTTTGGTCTAATTCTGCTATTTAAGCGCAATTGCTGAGTTTGGAAGTGAGTTTATGGGACGCAACGGGCACTTGATCTGGCATGAGCGTCGACTTCAAATCAGGAGCCAACCATCGTTTTAAGTCTGGCCATTGGGAACTTCCTCCCCGGACAATCAGTCACTCGCGCACCAGGAGTGTTGCCATGACCATAAATACGGCTCATCGAAATTCCATATCGTTTTTTTAGAAAGCGAATCAATCTCGAAAGGGACTGCATTTGTCTTTCAGAAGGTGTTCTGTAATTGAAATTGCCGACGAGGCAGATTCCTACAGCATCTTCATTGGCCCAATTACCAGGTGTCCCGCCGCAATGGGCGCCGGCCATTTGTCTTCGCCAACGAAATGTTACTTCAACCTGACCGTCACCGCTATCAATCCCATTACCTATCACAAAATCGTAGCCAACACCTTCCCAGTGTTTCTCTTCCCTGTGCATCCTGTCAAATATGGCTGCATTTCCATTTTCTGTCGCTGAGTGATGTATCACGATGGCCGTCCATTGCTTCTCCGCCTGGGCGGGGGGCAGCCAGTCTCCTGGGAAATCTATTTGAACCGTTTCCTGTTTTGGCTTTGGCTTGACATACTTCGGTGGGGCCAGATGAACCACCCTGGGCTCAGAACGTTGGCTGTGGATAATTTCCGGCATTTGATCGTAATTAGATGCACAGCCCCCCAAAATAAGCAAAGAACTGCAAAAAATCATCGCTCTACAGAGCATTCTGGAATATTTCTTCATATTTGACACCGAATCTTTTCTCGATTTATTTGGCAAGGGCCTGCTTCCGATTAGATATGGCTTTGACTATGGTCCTCTGATAAAGGTGGTTTTTCTTTATATCTAACCATATACACACTATTGCCGTCCTCGTTATATTTCACAATATCCATATACGAATTCATAAGGAGTAATCCTCTGCCTCCAGGCTCGTAAAGCCCCTCGCCAAATCGTGGATCGCCAACGGATTCCGGCTCAAATCCCGTTCCCTCATCTGTGATAGTAATTTCAACCTTTTCTGAGGTAACGGAATAGTCAATCTTTACCTTCTTTGTAGGATCCATCTTATTGCCATGCTTGACGGCATTAAGAAAAGCCTCTTCTAAAGTCAAATGAACGGCGAAAATATCATCTTTATCGAAATCGTGCTCTTCGAGCTTCGCCAGAATCTCTTTGCACACCTCGACTACGGCAGATGACTTACTATCGACGACTATTGAGCAGTTGATCGATGCTTCAGATGCCATACTCTTACAAAGCAATAACCTTATAACTAATTCGGCCCGGATAAACCTTCAATGGCTGTTTCAATATCATTATAAATATCGAAAGTTTTGGTCAGTCGCGTTATTTTAAATATTTCGTAGATTTTCGGATTAATGTTGCATAGCCTTAATTGGCCATCGCATTCGTAAATCCTTTTGCTAATCCTTATTAAAAGCCCTAAAACAGCGGACGACAAAAATCGGACGTTGCCAAAGTCCAAAATCAGGTTTATCCGCTCGGCCTGCTCAATAACGGACATGATCGATTCCTGGAGGACTTTAATGTCCTGTTCTTCAAGGATTTTCTCGTCGGTGAAACGCATTATCGTAGCGTTTCCGGCGTACTCAACGCTTATGCTCGGCTTAATCGCAGTCATAGAAAGCTTCCTAACAAAACAAAATTTACGGGAATCCTACGGCCGAACACCTTATATGTCAAGTTTTTTGCATATCGAGCCATTTGCGTTATAACTCAAACTGACCGACCCTCTTTGTCATTCCCGCGCAAGCGGGAATCCAGGCCACTGTTGCGGTTTTGGATTTCGGATCCCCGTTTTCACCGGTACGAGTTTACCCCTGCGAAAGCAGGGGGGCTTCCGATTTCCGCTCAAAGACCGGCAGATTGGCTTTGTTTGGCTTTGAATTGGCTTTGTTTTTTAGCCGTCATGGTCCGCTCAAATCCCCATATTCTATTGTATGTATTGAAGTTACATCATTTTGACCCTTTAGAAATTGGCTTTGTTTTTTCAAATTCCTTTTCGCAGTACGCATCACGCAGTACGCAATACGAATAAATTGGCTTTGTTTTTTCGCCGCCCTGACCCGCCAATATCCCCATAAACCATTGTTATTACATACTTAACGTCATTTCGTCCTTTCGAAAATTGGCTTTGTTTTTTCAAATTACTTTTCCTTATCTTGTCGCAGTACGCTGAACGCAGAACACCGAACGCTAATAAATTGGCTTTGTTTTTTCGCCGCCTCAAAGCATGAAATTCTTCATAATCACCCTTCCTATAAGACTTTGCGCCAATTTAGCCCTGCCACAAATTGGCTTTGTTTTTTCAAATACCTTTTCGCAATACGCATTACGCAGTACTCAATACGAATAAATTGGCTTTGTTTTTTCAAATTAGCCACGAACGAACACCGATTAACACTGTTGTTTGAGCCACAGAGAGCACTGAGGCCACTGAGAAATAATCAATAGTAATTAATAAATAATAAATGACAAAGTTCTCAATTAAAAGCACGACATACTACATACGATATACGACATATGTATGTTATGTGTTCATTATATACAATAACATGTTAGATGTCGAGAGAAATCTTAAAAATATAGGAATTAATCGCTGATAAACGCAGATTTTTATTCACCAAAAAGCATGCCCTGAGCGTAGTCGAACGGGAAATAGTCAATTGAAATGGCCACAGAGCACACTGAGAACTCAGAGAAATAATCAATAACAAATCATAAATAATAAATGCCAAAGTCTTCGTCATCGACCTTTGCATTCTGGCCGTTGCCTAATGGTATCTCTTTCATTATAATCTCTTACATCCGCAAATGAAATGACAACAAATCCGCTTTTTCAACGGCCCAATATCCCTAATAATTCCTACAATTTGATGACACCTGCGACCATTTTCCAACAACATAAATCATCTTCTGGCTTTCTTCTATAGGGGCCACCTATACTTATAGTTAAAATGTAGTCTGATTTTAAACCGAGATATTTCTCTGCTTCCGGACATGTTGCTTTTAAGGAATACCAATGTCCGGAATAGAAGAAATTACACTCTATTTTGTCCCAGGGATTTTTCGTAAAACGGGCATTTTTAACATGTATCAGCTGTAAAGACTTCCACTCAGTCTTCGGTATATTGGACTCAAATTGGCTCAAGGGAACATTCTTATCAAAATTGTGCAACAATCTATCTGTCTCATCTATGTATTGCATGATATCGTCTTTTTCTATTTCACCCACTTTTCGCCAAAGACCCGGCCGCAAACGCCTGTTTTCAGGTTGACAGCCTAAATCATCAGCATTGCCGCCAAGAGGTATATCGAGAATATCTAACAACTTCGGCTCCGCCCCATCTACTAATCTTTCATTCCCTATGGCTCCTTCATCCCCTCGACCAATGGGTCTAATCCATCTATCCGTTTCTAAATCAATGCCGGCTACGCACCGCCCCCCTTTCTTAAAGGAATTTGCAAGGCACACAATCTTAGCCATTTTCTCCCTCCTTTGGCTCGGACGTTATAAGTGTTTGATTATAATATTACCATAAGTTTTTTTGAAATATTCAGCTAATAGCCTTCTGTGGCACTTGTCGGCTTTGGGTTCACTACACAAAAGGCATGACATGTTGAGTTCAGAAGGCTCGATTCTTGTTGATGCTTGCCTCTCAGACAATAAATGAAAGTACTTGTTCTCATATTCAGCCCAAGTAACTTCCTTCTTCTTATAGGCATCAAGTATTTCCTTTGTGGGTGCAAAAACGGAGTGATGGAAATATTCAATGCCGCATAGCTCTTTCAGAAAGTATTCCAAATCGTTTTTCTTGGTAAAGCCTGCCAGCTGAGAAACATTATTTAATCTCACGTCGATCAAAGTCTTGATTTGGTTGTGTTTCAAGATCCCAAAGAATTCATGGGCGCTCTTTTTTGCAAAGCCGATTGTAAAAAGGACGACTTGTTGTGACTTATCGTCTGAACTAGCTGTCATACTGCACTGTCCTGAACAGTTTCTTTATAACAAATCAGATTTTCCTGTTTTTTATAGGCTTCATCAATATCCGATTGTCTTGAAGAGGCCTTATCAAACAACGTTTTTTCCAAGTCGAATTTCTTTAGCAACATGGCTTCAAGGTCTTTCTGATCTAGTGATTCCGTCTCGCTTAAGATGTGTTTTACTGTTATTCCTTTCTCGGTTAAGACTCTGGAAATAAGAATCGCACGATGGCAATTGATGGCTTCTTTTTCAGAGCACATAATAGCAATATTGTGCTTTTCTATACCATCAAGAAGCATAGAGATTCCTTGCTGAAAACATTCCGATAATTTCAGTTCCTCAAAAGACACCATGTCGTCCACATAACAAGACTGGTCAGTCGGCCTTGCTCCGAGCTCTTTACCAAGGAAGAGATATTTAATTCCAGAGCTTTTTAGCACTTGCTCGATTGTCTCTTTGTTAAACTGAGGGCAGTACTTACTGTATGGTGCAGACCTTACATCGACGACAACATCAATAGAGAAGCCTTGCAGAATTGTTACAAACTTATCTGCTTCATGATTAGAATGACCGACTGAGTATATTATCCGGCCATTTAGCTCTCCTACCCCATCTTCTCCGCCAGTTTTTCGTTGCGTTTGGATATTTGTGGTCGAGGACATTGGGCAATAGACACCGAAGATATTCTTACTTTCTTTTTCCATGATTTAACCAATATATCGTAAGGCTTAGGCTGAGCGGTCACCATTTCGAGATTCTGCTTTAATCCATTAAAGGAAAAACAGACATCTTTTTTCTATATAAGCAGTTCACAATGTTTGTTCAATATTTTTGGAATCTCTTGCCTTTCAATCAATTGCGTCCTTTTGTATATTATTTTTGGTGGAAGCTGAGGTTTTGTCTGTGACTCTTTCATCTATAGCTATCCACTCGGTATATATTATCAACTCTGAGTCTATTTGTCATCAAATTTTCTGTGGATTTTTCGGTTCGGATAGGAATGTTCTTGCAATTCAAAAGGCTAATAAATAGTATTTGTTCGCATGGTTTTCCCCCTTTGTCATGCTGAGCAAGGCGAAGCATCTGGGATTTGAGCGTTAAAAAGAGATTCTTCACTGCGCTGCGCTCCGTTCAGAATGACATCTTAAGGAGTATTGAGTCAAATGCAGATAAAAGAATTTCAAGGTATAATTTCAGAAAAATACGAGAAGCGAGACCGGGAAAGAGGCATCCCGGCGACGTTTCTATGGTTTATCGAAGAGGTGGGGGAGCTTGCCACTGCCCTGGCCGGCGACGACCAGGAGAACAGGGAAGAGGAATTTGCCGATGTCCTTGCCTGGCTCTGTACGTTGGCTAATATAAGCGATGTGGACCTGGAAAAGGCCTGCGCTAAATATACCGGCAAGGAAATCAAAGGCTTTAAGCCGAAATGACGTCGCAGCCAGCCTGTCATTGCGAGCGGAGCGAAGCAATCTCAAATACAACGATTGAATGTTCTGCTTATAACGCAAGAGATTGCCGCAGTCGCTGCGCTCCTTCGCAATGACATTCGTGGGCTATTTTCTTTTCTATGCATCCTGAACAACAGGTCAGGTGTTCGCAATGACATATTGTGGAGGTTTTTTATTCCTCATCTGGATGTTGAATTCCCGTATCTCTGCCTGCCGCCGTTAATGCCCGATAGAAGCACCAGCCTAAGCCGCCTATTATTATCAGGAACACGACCGCAAGAATGAGGTAGGAAACGCCGCTTAATTCATCACGAATGGGTGCCGGAGCTTCATCAATCTCAGCCCCCCGCGCCAGAGCAATCAGAATGATCGCAATAGATGCGCTTGTATCCGTCACTGCGATTATGCCCGCCCATCTTGCAAACCATGATGCCTGGCTCGTGGAGGTGTTGTATCTATCGAGAATATGATTGCTCAACAGCATTGCAGCAATGCCGCCTGTTAACGAGAGCCCAATGATAACATTTTTCGCCATCTGCGGCATTGGGACCTTAAGCCAGACAATGAGCAAACCTGCGATAATCAACGCGGCGAAGAATGCAATTTTACCCTCGGCTTTGCCCCCGACGA